>JAUNRD010000082.1 GCA_030535815.1 Clostridia bacterium | reverse complement strand
CTTCTCGGAGGTGGTGTGCAGGGTATTTCTTCTGATCTTACGTTGATCCCTATCATAAATGAGAGCGTTGAATTTTTGAGACGTAATGAATTTGTTAAAAAAATATATTTTATAGATCTTAATCCTAAAAATGCCTTTAACGCAGCGTCCACAATGCAGAAAATGTACTCTTTGCAGAGCAGAAAAGACGAAGCGGTAAGGGATAAGGTACCGGTTATCAATAAAGGAGCAAAGCTATTTATAAGCTATAATTCGGACGACAGAAAAGTGGCGGATGATTTATGTGCAAAGCTTGAAGCAGGCGGCATAAAAGTATGGTATGCGCCAAGAGATATCGTGGATAATGATTATGCCAGCTCGATAGTAAGGGCTATTTCTGAATGCTCTCACTTTGTTACTATTATCAGCAAAAACAGCCTTAAATCGGAGCACGTTCTTAATGAGATTGATCTGGCTTTTGGTGAGCTTAAGAGAAATATCAGATTTTTGCCCCTGAGGATTGATCTTGAGGAACTGCGCCCGGCATTTACATATTATCTTTCCCGCCAGCATTGGACAGATGCTCATGTTCCTCCTCTTGACAGCAGGCTTGATGAGTTTGTAGAAAAAATTCTCGGCGAAATGAATTAAAGCAGGCGGAGGAATTTTACTGATATGAACCTTTATTATGCACCCTTGGAGGGAATAAGCCTTCGGGTTTTAAGGCGTGTTCACAGCGAAGTTTTCGGATGCGCTGATGCCTATTTTGCCCCTTTCATAAGCCCGGGAGATCAGGAAAGGGTAAACAGAAAAGGTATGAGAGACATTGCGCCCGAAGAGAACAGGGAAGTAAAACCAAAAATTCAGGTGCTCACCGGATGCGCTGAATCCTTTTTGCGCTTTTTAGAAAACGCAAAAGCGCTTGGCTATGATGAGATAAACATAAATATGGGCTGCCCCGTTCAGATGGTTACGAAAAAGGGAAGAGGCTCCGGTATTTTAAGAGAGCCTGACGCATTAGATAATTTCCTTTCTGAAATATTTTCTGTAAGTGATATGAAAATTTCGATAAAGACCAGAATCGGATTTTATTCAGCCGATGAATTTCCTCGGCTTATTGAAATATTCAATAAATATCCCATTTCAGAGCTTACGGTTCACCCGAGAATCCGCGAGCAGTTTTATAAAGGTGAGCCTGACATGGAAGCTTTTTCCTATGCATATAATAATTATAAAGGCAGGCTTTGTTATAACGGGGATATATGGGAAAAAGAGGACTATGATGCTATAGCGGATAAATATCCGAACCTTTCAGGCGTTATGATAGGGCGTGGAGCGGTTAAAAATCCAGCCATATTCAGGGAAATAAGGGGAGGAGCAAAGCTTACTACAGAGGAGCTTTATACCTTTACCGAAAAAATGGCAAAAGAGTGGTATGAGGTATTGAAATCCGAAACCTACACTCTTTACAAGCTTAAGGAGCTCTGGGGCTATATGAGTCTTAATTTTCCCGACGAAAAGAAGATAACTAAGGCAATTAAAAAAGCATCAACGCCCGATGAGCTTACAGGGCTTACGAAGATGCTTCCCGACATAAAGAAAGGCTGATTATATGAACGCGATTGTAATTTACAAAACCAAATACGGAAGTACCAAAACCTATGCCGAGTGGATTGCTGAGGCGCTTTCCTGCGATATTAAAGAGGCAAGGGAAGTAAAGGCAGGCGACTTACTTAAATACGACACCATAATTTACGGTGGCGGACTTTACGCCGAAATAATCAACGGTGTGACGCTTATTACGAAAAATTATGAAAAGCTTAAAGATAAAAAGCTTATCGTTTATACAACAGGAATTACACCGCCCGACTGCAGAGAGTATTACGACGGCGAAGTAATCGAAAAGAACTTTAAAAATGGTCTCGGAAACATAAAGGTGTATAACTATCTAGGAAAAATGATTTTGGAGGAGCTTACACCGGTACACCGTATGGCGATAAAAACCCTTAAAAAGATAATGAGCGCCAAGGAAAATCCCAGAGAAATAGAAAAGCTTTTGATAAAGCTTTGCGAAACCTTCGGGGATTTTACAGATAAAGAGGCCATAGGCGACCTTGTGAAATATGCAAAAGCGGAGTGATATAAATGTATTACATTTTTGATATGGACGGCACGCTGATTGATTCGATGGATGCATTCGGCGGTGCAATGATAAAATTTTTGGAGGATAACAATATTGAATATCCTTCAGATATTGTGAAGATAATAACGCCTTTGGGATTTAAAGGCTCGGCGGAATATTTCCTTACACTGGGAAGCAAAAAGTCCGTTCCCGAAATGCTTGAAGATTTCAAAAATTATATGATAGAGCCATATACAAAAACCATTCCCGAAAAAGAGGGAGTTACGGGAACGCTTTTAAGGCTTAAAAAGGAAGGCCATTCATTAAATGTACTTACTGCAAGTCCCCACGTTACGCTTGACCCCTGCCTTAAAAGGCTTGGCCTATATGACCTTTTTGAAAACGTATGGTCCTGCGACGATTTTGGTATGACAAAGTCGGAGCCCGGAATCTACGTTGAGGCGGCAAAGAGACTCGGCACAACGGTTTCTGAGTGCATATTCATTGACGATAATGTAAACGCTGTTAAAACCGCAAAGGTAGCAGGAATGCACTCTTGGGGGATTTTCGATAAGTATTCTGCCGATTATATTGATGAAATGAAAGAAATTGCAGAACGATATATATACACATTTTCAGAAATATAGAAAAGAGGTATAATTATGAAAAGAAAACTTTACGTTCCGCTGATGAACAGCGCAGTAACTGAAGAAACAAGGGAAACCTATCTTGAAATGGTGAAAAAATGCGGGGCAGACACCGTGTTTCTTTGCAGCGGAGACAGAGGTAATTTTTTTAAAGACGGAGATGGAACAAAAAATCTTGAATCAAACATAAAATATTTTGAAGATAAGGGCTATGAGGTTGGGGTATGGATAACCTCTCTCGGCTACGGAAGCCCCATTGCGCCGAAATACATTCCTTATATAAAGGATTATACAAAAATAAAGGGCGTAGAAACTATATGCTACGGTGATGGCTTTTGTCCCGAAGATGAGGCTTATATGGAAAAGTATCTCGCCTGGGTGGACAGAATTGTCAAAAATGGCGTAAAGCTTTTAATGATTGATGACGAGCTTTGCTTATCTGCAAGGCCTGGACTTGGCTGCTTCTGCGATAAGCATATGAAATTGATGGAGGATGCTCTCGGCGAAAGTTTAGAGGGCAAAGACCTTAAAGAGCTTTTCTTTACGGGAAAGACAAACCGCTACAGAAAAGTGTGGGAAAAGACAGTTGGCGACACTCTCCGCAATTTTGCGAAAAAGGTGCGTGCGAAGGTGGATGAAACGGACAAGAATATCCGCGTGGGCTTTTGTGCAGGCTATACCTCCTGGGATATTGAGGGCGTTGATGCATTGGAGCTTACAAAAATCCTGGCGGGGGATAATAAGCCCTTTTTGCGCTTTACCGGTGCGCCTTACTGGATTTCAAAATGGCTTAACAAGTTTCCGGGGCAAAACCTTTCAAGCGTTTGTGAAATGGCAAGAATGCAGGAAGGGTGGAGCAGAGGTAGCGGCGTTGAGGTTTTTGCCGAGGCGGATTCCTACCCCCGTCCAAGACATATGATTCCCGCAAGCTATCTTGAGTGCTTTGATGCGGCGGTTACCGCAAGCGGAAATATGGGACAGCTTAAATATATGTTTGACTATGCCGCAACTCCCGATTATGAAACAGGCTATATGAAGCACCATATTAAAAATAAACCCCTTTATGAGTTTTTGGAGAAGTATTTTACAGATAAGGCGGCATACGGCGTAAAGGTTTATGAAAAGATACATAAGTTTACAGATATGACTCTGCCTTCCCGCTATGCAGGAGCAGCCAAGCTTATGAAGCGTTCACTTTCGCCTGCGGCATCTATGCTGGCATTTTTGGGTGTTCCCACGGTATATGCAGAAGAAAGCGACTTTGCCATAGCTTTCGGTGAAAATGTAAGGGCAATTGAAAAAATGCCGAAAAAGCTCATTCTTGATATGACAGGTGCTGCAATTCTTAAGGAAATGGGTGTGGATACGGGATTTGAATCCGCTTCGCCTATGAACGTGCCTACGTTTATTAAGGCAGGAGGCATAAGAACCTCCCTTACAAATCCCTGGGCGGAATATTATAATCCCGTTCTTAAAGAAGGTGCAGAGGTAAAGTGCAGCTTTGAAGCACTGGATGTAACCTTCCCCGGCGCATACACATATAAGAGCGGCGACACGGAATTTCTTATCTTTACCTTTGACGGTTATATAGATAAGTATGACAGCGGACTTTTCACGTCCTACATTCAGGAAAAGGTAATAAAGGATTTCCTCGGAGATTCATTCTGCTATATAAGAAAAGAGCCTGCGGTTTATCAGATTTGTAAGAAGGATGAAAACGAAACAGCCGTATTTTTTGAAAACCTGTGGGAGGATAGTCTCTTCAATTTTGAAATTGAACTCGACGGGGAATACAGTGATATGACTTTCTTCGGCGCAGAAGGCGTGCTCTGCGGCAGGAAAATAAAAATAACAACAGAGGTTGCACCCTACGGTATGTTTGCGGTGGTGTTAAAATAAAAAAGTGTTCGCATTGCGAACACTTTTTTATTTGATTATATTTCCTATCATAACAACACCCCAGCGGGCGAAGATTATTAAAGCAATAATTAAAATAATGTATAAATACATTTTCTTTTTCTTATCCATATTATTTCTCCTTATACAGTGCGAAGTTTTCGCCTGAAAGCAATACTTCTTTTTCCCGGGACAAAGCTTTTGCATCATTTCCCACATATGCGTAAAGGGTTTCGCAGTCCGTTTTGCGTTCCATCAATAAGCTTTCGTCAGCTTGCACTATAAAGCGGGTATTGCCAAGCCTTAAAGCATCATGTGAGTTTTTAATTCCTGAAAGAACCTTGAAAAAATCGAGTATTTCATTATTTTCCTTACCCCAGGGGTAAAATGCTCTGTTAAAGGGGTCTTCAAAGCCCTCCATACCGGCTTCGTCTCCATAGTAGATGCAGGGACAACCGGGAAGGCAAAACTGCAAAAATGCCGCTGTTTTAAGACGTTTTATGGCCTTTTCCTTCATTTCTCCGAAAAGGCGGAAGAAAGCTCTGTCTTCTCTTTTATCCATATAGGGAGCATCGGATAAAAGGGTTAAAATTCTTGGTGTATCGTGGGTTGACAGGCTGTTCATCAGGGCGTCTAAAACGTCCTTCGGATAGTTTTCGCATATGGTCATAACCGATGCGGCAAAATCCTTTGCACTCATAATTCCTTTAACAAAAGAAAGTATGGCTTCTCTGAAGGGATAGTTCATAACCGAGTCAAGCTCCGGTGCGGTGAAATAGCGACGCCTTACGCTGTAGCTTACCTTGTTTGATGCATCCTCCCACACTTCGCCAAGCACCAAAGCATCGGGCTTTATCTCTTTAACTCTTTTTCTTAGCTTTATGATAAATTCGTCTGGAAGCTCGTCTGCCACATCCAGGCGGAAGCCATCAGCACCCAAAGAGAGCCAATGGGCAACTACGCTGTCAGAATCTTCTATTATATAATTAAGGAAGGATTCAGAAAGCTCGTTTACGCAGGGAAGAGTGTCGATACCCCACCAGGAGGTGTAGGAATCGGGATAGTTATTAAACTGATACCAGGTCCTGTAGGGCGAGTCGGGATTGTGGTAGGCACCCGTGCCATAGCGGTCATACTTATCAAAATATACGCTGTCACAGCCCGTATGGGAAAATACCCCATCAAGAAGTATTTTGATTCCAAGCTGGTGAGCTTTTTCGCAAAGAAGCTTAAAATCCTCTTCTGTTCCCAGAAGCGGATCTATCTTCTTGTAGTCTGAGGTATCGTAGCGGTGGTTGGAATATGCCGAAAAAATCGGGTTTAAGTAAATTACGCCCACCCCTAAATCCTTAAGATAGGGGAGCTTTTTTATTATGCCTTCTATGTTGCCGCCGAAAAAGTCGTTGTTCTGGATTATGCCCTTTTCATCGGGCAGGAAAACGGGAATGTCACCCTCATCATCGTGAAGAAAATAGGGCGTTTTCTTATCCGTAGCAGGAAGGATTCTTTCCTTATAGAAACGGTCGGGAAAAATCTGATAATAAACCTTGCCCTTAAAATCATGAGGCACGGTAAAATCAGACGGAATGCAGGATAATTGCCAGGATGCGCCCTCTTCCATATTGGTGTCACAGTCACCGCATTTATAAAGCTGGAAGGTTGAGTCTTCCGTCTCTATTAAAAAGTGGTAAAAGTAAAGCCCTGTCTTATAAAGAGAAAAGGTCTCGGAGTAATACTCGTAGGAACCTTCCTTTTTTATGCATGAGAGGGGAAGGGATAATTTTATTCCTTCGTCTGATTCTATTAAAAGATAAGCCCTTTTTGTTTTGCAGCTTTCGGGAATGTGGATGGTGATTGTACACTCCTCGTTTTTCTTAAGGCAACCGAAGGGCTTTTTATGAAGTTCTGATTTACTGTCGTATAAAATGCGCATAGTGTCTCACTTTCATTAAGGCGAGGGGATTTCCCCTCGCCTTAAATAAATTATTTCATGTACCAGATGTTCTTTGCATATTCTCCTATTGCACGGTCGGCTGAGAAAATGCCTGCCTTTGCAATGTTGGTAAGGGACATCTTGGTGAATTGCTCTCTGTCCTTATAGGTTTCGGAAACCAATCCCTGAGCTCTCACATAGTCGCCGAAGTCGGCAAGAGTCATATAAGCATCGGCTGTTCCGAAGGAATTTGTAAGGAGAGATTTTACAATATCGTCAAAGTTTGAACCGAAGGAGCCGTTTGTGAGCATTTCAAGAATCGCAGAAAGCTCTCTGTCACGTCTTACATAGCTTAAGGGATCATAGCCCTTTCTCCAGAGCTCTTCTACCTCAGGAGCCTTAAGACCAAAGAGGAACATATTGTCGTCGCCCACCTGCTCGTGAATTTCAACGTTTGCACCGTCAAGAGTACCGAGCGTTACGGCACCGTTAATCATAAGCTTCATATTACCGGTACCCGATGCTTCCTTTCCGGCAATGGAAATCTGCTCGGAAATTTCAGCCGCGGGGATGATGATTTCGGCCAAGGATACCTTGTAGTCCTCTAAGAATACCACCTTTATTTTTTCTCTTGCAACGGGATCGGCATTAACGGTGTTGGCAATTGCGCAGATAAGTCTTATAACCTGCTTTGCCATAAAATAACCGCTGGATGCCTTTGCCGCAAAGATAAAGGTGCGGGGAGGAATGTCAAGCTCGGGATTTTCCTTTATCATACGGTACATATGGATAATCTGAAGTGCATTCAAAAGCTGTCTCTTATACTCGTGAAGTCTCTTTATCTGCACGTCAAAAATTGAATCGGGGTCAACATTTATACCGTTTGCGCTTGAAATATAGTTAGCAAGACGAATTTT
>JAUNRD010000498.1 GCA_030535815.1 Clostridia bacterium | reverse complement strand
CTCAAGAAAACCACCAAGAACAATATTAGTATTTCCTATATCAATTGTAAGAATCATATTTCCACAGCCTTTCTTCGCAAGATTATACCAACTTTTCGGCTTTTTGTCAAACATTACCATTTGCCTGGGCAGAATCAAAGGTTTTCCTGATTTAATTCAGCTTTCATTTCCTCATATTCTTCTGCCCCGAAAACCTTATTGATAAGCTCCAAGAGAGCATTTGCGGAAATATTAGAGGGCGCTCTCATTATTTTTGCAAGGCTTTTTCGTTTCTCCCCGCTGTCAGGCTTCCCCGAAAATCCGTCAGCATAGAATTGAGCCTTGGTCACCTTTGGCAAGGGTGTTGCCTCTGTTACCGCTCCTGCCTTTTGCAGAATTTCCTCAAGGGTTTTTTCATCAATCCCCTCTACCCCCAAAATTCCTTCTGCCCCAGGATGCTCCTTGCGTTTTTCCTTACCCTCTATTCGCGGAATGTAGGCATGCTTTACAGAGCCTTCCTTTCCAATACATTGCTTTATATAATTTCTTATTCTAAAGCCCGCCCTGTCAGAATCCGTAAGAATTATTACTCCTCTTTTTTTCGCCATCTGCCTTATACTGTCAATAATTCTGGAGGAACGATAAAGCTCAAACCCAAAGGTGCATATAATGGGTGCATCCGTAATTTTAGAAAGCCGTTCTTTATCATATTTTCCCTCTACAACAATGACCTCTTCTATGTGTATCATCTTTTTACCTCTTAATTATTTTTTCATTATCAACATTATTTTAACACAAAAGGCATAAAAATTAAATACCTTTATCAAAATTTATTATACAGAGGGGATTTATATTGAAAAAAACTGCCTTTCATAAAAATACCATGTGGAAAAACGTCTTTATTCTGGGTTTATCGGGAATAATAGCAAAGCTGTTTGATTTTTGCTTTCGTGCTTACTACTCCCGTATGCTGGGGACAGAGGGCATGGGGCTTTTGTCCCTGGGCTTTTCCCTCCACGGAGTTATGCTGACCTTTGCCACCGCCGGGCTTGGAGTAGCCGTATCAAAAACTGTATCGGAGTATATGGAGCAAAGAAATTCGGGTGCTGTAAAGTCATGTATGCGCACCTCTTTATACGGAGTTTCCGCCTTGAGTCTGCTTGTTATGCTGATTACATTTTTGTTCTCATCCTCTCTGGCAGAAAATGTTTTGGGGGATATTCGTGTTTCCCCAAGCTTATGTGCCCTGGCACCCAGTATAATGTTTATGGGAATTTCCTATTGCCTGAAAGGCTTTTTCTATGCTTCCCGCAAGGTTGTGTCACCTGCACTTTCTGAAATATTGGAGCAAACAGTAAAGTTTATCTCCATAAAATTTCTGCTGGACATTTTATTACCCTTTGGTATTGAATACGGCTGTGTTGCGGTTTTCGGGGGAATTTCCATAGGGGAGCTTTCCTCCTGTCTTTTCCTCACGCTGATATATCACAAAAAAGAAAAACAGCTTGAAAAGACGGACAATTCCTGTAAAAAAATTACCCAAAAGGAGCTTGTATGCAAGCTTTTGGGAGTGTCAATTCCCTCTATGATTACCTCCCTGTGTTGCAGCGGCTTGCGTATGCAGGAGGAAGTTCTTATAGTTTCCGCACTTGAAAGAGGGGGCATGGCACACTCCGGAGCAATAAGCTCCCTTGGTGTGCTAAAGGGTATGGCAATGCCTCTCCT
>JAUNRD010000081.1 GCA_030535815.1 Clostridia bacterium | reverse complement strand
ACTCCCGTAACTACACCTGAGGATGTTCCTGAGGTAACAACTCCGGCTACTCCCGAAACAACACCTGAGGTTGTTCCTGAAGTAACACCGGAAGCGACACCCGCTGCTCCTGCACCGGTAACTCCTCCGGTAGCTGAAAGTGCGCCAACCCCCGACTTCTTGTTCCCTTCATCCGTTGACCCTGCCGCTCCTACGGGAATATCTTACGATTTTTGCGAAATAAGATTCAAAGATACAGGAGCCGATACCTATACCCTTTATTACAGAAGGGCAGCAACTCCCGGCGCCAATGCAGCATTTAACGATGCCAACGCCGGGGCAATAACCGTTACCGTCGGCGAAGGTCTTGTTGCCAGAAATACAGACGGCACCATGAGCCTGTTTATTCCCGATGGTCTTGAAGAAGGATACTTATACCGCTTCTTCATATCTGATGAAAACGGCGTATCCTGTTCCCTTTCAACCTACGCTTTTGCTGAAAGTTATTAAAATATAAAAAATACCGGATGCTTGTTGTGCCCCAATTTGTACGGACAGCACAAAAAAGACCTTTATGGTAGATTAAATTAAAATTTAGCAATATACTGACATCGCTTTTCAAGTGGTGTCAGTTTTGTTTTTAATTGAATACGTTGATAGTTGTAGAAATGAATATACTTACCTATGAGTAGGCGAGCTTCATCATAGGTCTGAAGTTTTACTCGATAAATGCATTCTGTTTTAAGAATGGAAAAGAAATTTTCTGCCAAAGCATTGTCATATGGATTTCCACGTCTTGACATTGAAGGCATAATGTTGTATTCTTTAGTTAGCTTAAAATACCCGTGTGAAGTGTATTGAAAGCCTTGGTCACTGTGGAGTTGCAGCTCTGCGGTGACCTTTTCTCTTTTCTTGGCTTCTTTAATAGTGCTTAAAACAAGATTCACATTTTGCTCGGTTCCGGTTTTGTATGCAACGATACTGTTGTCATACAAATCCCTGATGACTGAAAGATACAATACTCCTTGCTTTGTGTGTATGTATGAAATATCTGTAACCCACTTTTGATTTGGTTTTTCGGCATTAAAATCTCTGTTCAACAAGTTGGGATATTTATGCAGATATTCTCCATAGTTACGGTATTTCTTTCGTCTGATTACCGATAGCAAACCATATTTCTGCATAACCCTCAATACTGTTTTTGGATTGCGATAAATCCCTTGTCTTTCAAGCCATATATGTACTCTGCGGTAACCATAGGCCTTGCCACATTCATCCTGGCATTCCTTTATTTTTTCAGCTAATGGTAAATCCCATGCAGGGACATCCATTCGTGACACATAACCGTAATATCCGCTTCGGGATACACTGAAGAACCGGCACATTTCACTAATTGAATACTTATCTTTGTGACGATAGATTACCATATATTTTACGCTTGTTCTCACTTCCTTTCGGTGAGCGAGAGAAAATCCCGCATCAATTCATTTTCCATTTCTAATGATTTGATTTTTGCCTCCTTACGAGCAAGGATATATTTTAATTCTGCCACCTTATCCTGTTCGCTTACAACGTAATCCTTTGACGGTCTGCCTTTCCGTTTCGATATTATTCCTACCGACAATTTATCTTGCTTACGATTGTATCGTGTAATAAAATTTTTGTATTGTCTTAGAGTAAACCCAAAAATCTCACATATTTCACGACTTGTTTTTCCATCGGTTCTTAATTCCATAATTTCTTTTTCATATTCTTGAATGTGTCTGTAACTTCTTGACATAAAAAATCCTCCTATGGTAGTTGTTTTAATTCTACCATAGGAGGTCTCTTTTTTCTATTGTCCGTTTTTGCTGGACTTGTGCAGCTTTGCATCCGGTATTTTTTTGCGTGTTATTCAAGAAACAGTGTGATTTCGCCTGTTTTTCTTGTTTTGTTAAGGTCAATTACTCTCTGATTTGATGAGCCGCGGAACTTAAGCATTATGCTGTAAAGCTCCTCCTTGAATTCACCGTCAACCAGTATGTCGATAAGCGACAAAAGCTCATCTGTCTCACAGGTGTGCACCTTGCCTCCGGGAAGCAAATCCTCGTATAAATAGCCCGTGTAGCACCAGATGTTTTTATCGGGATAGTGCTCCTTCACCTTTTTTATGAAAGGCAGAAGCCCCTTCTGATTAACCTTTTCCATAGGCTCGCCGCCGAGAAGCGAAAGCCCGTCGATGTAGGAAGGCTCCATCATTTTTATGATATCTTCTTCCGTTTCCTTTGTAAAAGGCTCACCTGATGCAAAATCCCAGGTTTCTTTATTGAAGCAGTTTTTGCAGTGGTGGGTGCAGCCCGAAACGAAAAGGGAAACCCTTACGCCAAAGCCGTTTGCTATGTCGCAGTTTTTAATTGCCGAATAATTCATTATAAGTGCAGTACCCTTTCCTTGATTTCCTGAGTTCTGCCCTGATTCCAGTACTGTGAACCGATGTAGCCGCAGGTTCTTCTCGCAACGTTCATCTTCGCCTGGTCACGGTTTTTGCAGTTGGGGCATTCCCAAACCAGCTTTCCGTCGTCTTCCTTTATCTGGATTTCGCCGTCATATCCGCAAACCTGGCAATAGTCGGACTTTGTGTTAAGCTCCGCATACATAATGTTGTCGTAGATAAACTTCATTACGTTAAGTACCGCAGGGATGTTGTCCTGCATATTGGGAACCTCAACGTAGCTTATAGCTCCGCCGGGAGAAAGTGCCTGGAATTTAGCTTCAAGAGCAAGCTTTGAGAAAGCGTCGATATCCTCGGTTACGTGAACGTGATAGGAGTTTGTGATGTAGTTCTTATCTGTTACGCCGCTGATTTTACCGAATCTCTTCTGAAGGCACTTGGCAAACTTGTATGTGGTGGACTCTAAGGGTGTTCCGTAAAGAGGTATCGCCGTTTTCTTAGCAGCACTTTTATAGTTTATAATCATCAAATACGGTGAAAACAAGACCGATGCAATTGCATAAACTATACTCACAGTTTCAACGATTCCGATATTTTTCCATGGAGTGCTACCTGCTCTGAGAGAAAGCAACACGACAGCAAAGAGCAAGGTGATAATTCCCGGAATTAAATTTAATATCGTTTTTTTCATCACTTCACCGCTTTTATATTAAATTACGATAAATCTTTTATACCCCGTTTACTCCAAACCGGTTTTTAAGTCATACTTCTTTATTTTGCTTTTATCTCCGATATCTCTGTAAAATATATAATCTGTAGTTACAACAATATGGGATATATTTCCTTCAATAAGCTTATGTTTTTCTCTTCCGTCAAAGCTTATGCAATAAAGGCTTCCCTTCTCGCTCTGATTTCTGTAAAATATCCAATCATTATTGCTGTTTAAGTTCCAGCATTTGTCCTCACTTATACATTTTTCAACTTTTCTTTCAATATCATATAAAAAAAGATTGTCTTCTCTGTTTTTATCTGAATAAATGAGCATTCCGTTTTCTGTAATTAACCCCATTGTATATGAATCATTGATTTTCACTTTATCTGTCCCGTCAAGCTTCATTGAGTATAATGCACTTTCATTTTCTATGTCGCAGTAATAAATTCTTCCGTCATATATGCAAAACTCCAACACTTTTTGTGCTAAAAGTGTTCTGTTCTTTCCGCTTAACTTTGCAGAATAAAGCTTTCCCCAGTCATCATCTTCAGATAAACGATAATACAAACGATTTTCATATAGAAGCAAATTTCCCACTCTCTGGTTAACCAGTTTTTTTGAGAATCTTCCGTCAACTGATATTTTATGTACCTTTCCGGGAGCACCTGAGACATAATATATATATCCGTCGCAGTAATTCATTTCGTAAAAGCGATGCCCACCGCCTGTCATTTTCGTTTCTTTCCCCTCGGCAGAAACCTTATAAAGGCTACAATCATCTTCTTGACTGTCGTAATAATATTCACCATCTATTTCTATAACATATCCTCCGTTTTGAATGTTTCCGGCAGAGGATAAAGCCTCTTTTGGCGGTTCTGTTTTTCTGCTGCAACCAAAAAGTGTTAATAGTACTACCAATATAACGGGCAACAAAGTCACTTTTTTCATTTTTATCACCGTCCCTGTTCTGCTAAATCTATACCGTACTGCACCCAGAATGCATCGTCTTTATCTTCAGTTAAAATATTTTGAAAAACGAATTTAGGAAGCCCCATTTTTGTTCCGACATACGCCATATTCATATTTCCCAATTTATCTGCCGATATAAGCATTCCGTCAAAATACATCCACGGCCTCCAGTTTTTATTATTATCTTTGCTCATATCATTTCCGTCAAAATAATCATACGGAACTCTCCAGTCATCGTCATATTTATAGTTCCATTTGCCGTACGCCATTCCTATAAGAAAAGCTGAAGAGTCTAAGAAATAATTTCCTCCTTCAAGATTATACATCATTCCTGAATATCCGGATTTCAAATTATCCTGATATTCCTTTGCAATTTCTGCATTTTCATGAAGCAGATTCATTATTTCATCCTGTGCATATTTAATAGGAGTGCCTTCTTTTTCCAATCTCCGTACGTCTTTTGCTATAGAATAATATTTCGCTTTTTCTCCTACTGTAGCAGAGTCCCATCTGCTGTTAAGATCGCTCAATATTTTATACACTTCAGAATCTTTTCCGTAGTTATCTGCATCGGGGTCTTCGCTCCATTCTCCCTTTGCGTTGTATCCCGGTTTTATTATTCCAAGTTCTTCTTCCTTTTCTTCTGCTTTGCTATTGCTGTTTGTCCCTTTTCCGCTCCCCGTGTTTGACATAAGCATAAGTTCAGGTTCTTCTGTAGCGAAAATTTCATCTTCCGGCAGGTATTCGCTTTCAGGAATATCTGTCCTGCGGTTACTGCCTGAAAATTCCGATTCGTCTTCGGAAAAAGCATAATCGTCAAATGCTATGCCCGTTGGTTTGTATGTGCTAAACGGTGACGTACCAATACCGGGGGTGTTGTCCCTCGATAAGCTAAGCACTCTGCTCGGCTTTCCGCCGTTTCCCCACCGTCTTCTGACCTTGTCGTGAAGGCTTTCATCATCCTCTTTTTCCAAGCCGTTAAAAGGATTACCCAATTTCTTCCACTTATCAACTACTTTTGTAAAATGGTCTTCGCTTCTTTCGGATTCCGGTGTATATGTATCCCCCTTTGGTCCTTCGGGAGTTGTCGGAAGCACTATGCCTTCGTCTGTTTTTTCTGTTCCTCCGAAAGGGGCTTCTTCCTTCTTTTTCTTATCCTTGTACATGGAGTTCCAGGTTTCGTCGCCAACTATGCCGTCTACCGTGAGACCTTTTGCTCTCTGATAACCCATAATCGCATTTGCCGTGTTTGCTCCCACTACTCCGTCTACCGCAAGCTCTTCGCCCTTTCCATCCTTAAAGCCTTCCTTATTCAAAAATGTCTGTACACCTTTTACTGCATTTGAATTCATGCTATCGGGGAAAAGCTCCTCTCCCGGTTTCTTAAGATTCTTAAATCCTTCACTGTCAAGTTTTTCATGATCAATAAAATTCTTCAATAATTTCTCTCCTTTAATCTTATCATATCTTTTTTCTTTTAGCAACTTATTTTTCCGGTGCAGACGTTTCGAACCATCCGCACCCCACAGATTAACTCTGCAGGTTATATTATAACACAAAAGGTTCTTTTTGTCAAGACTTTTTTACTCATAGGTTAATTTCAGTCCCAAGAGGGGCCTTGGTCGTACCGATGGTGTGCAGCGTCTCCTTCGGTGAAAGTGCTCACTGCCTCACAGCAAAATTGGTACACAAAAAAGCATTGGACTTTATCAAGCATCCCCAAAAGCAAAACCACACAATTCATATGAATTGTGTGGTTTCATTTTTTATTGGAGGAAAAGGACTATTTCGCCCGTTTCTCTTGTTTTGTTAAGGTCAATTACTCTCTGATTTGATGAGCCGCGGAACTTAAGCATTATGCTGTAAAGCTCCTCCTTGAATTCACCGTCAACCAGTATGTCGATAAGCGACAAAAGCTCATCTGTCTCACAGGTGTGCACCTTGCCTCCGGGAAGCAAATCCTCGTATAAATAGCCCGTGTAGCACCAGATGTTTTTATCGGGATAGTGCTCCTTCACCTTTTTTATGAAAGGCAGAAGCCCCTTCTGATTAACCTTTTCCATAGGCTCGCCGCCGAGAAGCGAAAGCCCGTCGATGTAGGAAGGCTCCATCATTTTTATGATATCTTCTTCCGTTTCCTTTGTAAAAGGCTCACCTGATGCAAAATCCCAGGTTTCTTTATTGAAGCAGTTTTTGCAGTGGTGGGTGCAGCCCGAAACGAAAAGGGAAACCCTTACGCCAAAGCCGTTTGCTATGTCGCAGTTTTTAATTGCCGAATAATTCATTATAAGTGCAGTACCCTTTCCTTGATTTCCTGAGTTCTGCCCTGATTCCAGTACTGTGAACCGATGTAGCCGCAGGTTCTTCTCGCAACGTTCATCTTCGCCTGGTCACGGTTTTTGCAGTTGGGGCATTCCCAAACCAGCTTTCCGTCGTCTTCCTTTATCTGGATTTCGCCGTCATATCCGCAAACCTGGCAATAGTCGGACTTTGTGTTAAGCTCCGCATACATAATGTTGTCGTAGATAAACTTCATTACGTTAAGTACCGCAGGGATGTTGTCCTGCATATTGGGAACCTCAACGTAGCTTATAGCTCCGCCGGGAGAAAGTGCCTGGAATTTAGCTTCAAGAGCAAGCTTTGAGAAAGCGTCGATATCCTCGGTTACGTGAACGTGATAGGAGTTTGTGATGTAGTTCTTATCTGTTACGCCGCTGATTTTACCGAATCTCTTCTGAAGGCACTTGGCAAACTTGTATGTGGTGGATTCCAGTGGTGTTCCGTAAAGAGAGTAGTCGATATTTTCTGCAGCCTTCCACTTACGGCAAGCGGCATTTAATGCTTCAAGCACCTTTATTCCGAATTCTTCGCCCTCTTTTTCGGTGAGCTTTTTACCTGTTATAGCATATACGCACTCCCAGAGACCTGCAAAGCCTAAAGAAATTGTGGAATATCCGCCGTGAAGAAGCTCAGTTATGGGTGTTCCTTTGGGAAGACGTGCGATTGCACCGTACTGCCAGAGGATGGGAGCCGCATCGGAAAGTGTTCCTTCAAGTCTTTCGTGACGGCACTGAAGCGCTCTGTGGCAAAGCTCAAGTCTTTCTTCAAGCACTTCCCAGAACTTCTTTTCGTCCTTGCTTTCAGCTCTTGCCGTGCAGGCAACGTCAACCAGATTGATTGTTACAACGCCCTGATTGAAGCGTCCGTAATACTTGGGCTTTCCGTTTTCGTCAACATAGGGAGTAAGGAAGCTTCTGCAACCCATACAGGTGTAGCAGTGACCTTCTCCGTTTTTGTCCTTTTTAAGCTCAAGCATGATTTTTTCGGAGATATAGTCGGGAACCATTCTCTTTGCGGTACACTTCGCTGCAAGCTCAGTCAAGTACCAGTAGGGAGAATCTTCCTTGATGTTGTCTTC
>JAUNRD010000080.1 GCA_030535815.1 Clostridia bacterium | reverse complement strand
AGTTGCCAGCATAGCAAGGGTTAAGAGTAAAGCCAATGCCTTTTTCATATAAACCACTCCTTTGGTTGATATTTTATGGCACCCGGGGGTGCCGGAACATTGTACAAAAGCGCCTGGAGACACTTTTAGTAATACTATTTTATCACAACCGCCTTTAATTTCCAATCCTTTTTTTGTCACACAGTGTTTTTTCTACTTTTTGCACAATAAATGCCCCCCTCTTTTGTGCAAAAAAGCAAAAGCCGTTATCGGCTTAGACAGTTTCCGGTTTACCGCTATTGCTGGAAGGTGTTTTACGGGTGCAACGCCCGATTTTACAACCCTTTCGTCAAAACCTGCAGTTTTGACACCTTCCCTTACACAGGGAAGGCTTTAAGGAGCCTGTATTCGGGATGGAACAAAGCTCCTCTCCTACGATGCTCACAACAAAAAAAGGACGATGCTTTTGCATCGTCCTTTTTAAGCTTTAATTAATTTTCCGAGCAGTCGATTTTGTAGAAATCGGTATAAACTGTCTTAACTTCTTCGCCGTCAAGATATGTGATAAAGCCTCGTGCAGAGATTCCGCCGTAATCCTTATAGCTTGCAGTAAGCTTATACTGACCGGAGGTCTTTGAATCGCAAAGAGCTACCTTTACTTTCTTGCCTTCCGCAGTAGTCGTTCCGATCATATCTATGGTAAGGTCTGTTACAGAATCGTCCTTGACATAGATTACGCCTGTTTCAAGAACTGTTACGCCGTCGGGAACAACTCTTGTGGTAAGGAAGCTTGCAACAAGTGTTGTTGTTTCATCTTCGTTTGCCACTGTATCCTGTGATACTGTCATTGTGATGCCCACAGCCTTTTCAACAACTGCATCTTCTGCCACATAAACCGCAGTAAGAGCCACATCCATATCGGGTGCGAAGAAGATATATGTTTCTGTGTAGCAAACAATCTTATCATTAATTGTCCAGTATGCAAATTTCTGTCCTTCTTCTGCCTCTTCTGCCACAGCCTTAACCTTTGTATCGTATGCATAGGTCTTTTCGGAAGCAGCTTCGTCAGTTCCGTCGAAGAGTCCAACAGTACCGTTTGTTACTGTAATAGTGCTCTGCTTTGTTCCCTTTGCTTCGTATAATGCATAGTATTCTGTTTCTGCATTTATCTTAGCTGTTACATCAGCGTCAGCGCCGTCCTTGTCAACCCACTTCACAAAGCTGTAGCCTGTGGTGTAGAGCTGATCAGCGGAGGGAGCAACGGGAGCAGTACCCTTCTTTACATAACCGGAGGATACAAGCTTAGCACCGTCTCTTCCGATGAATGCATAGAATGCTTCAAATGCGGAGGGATCTGTAAATACTGCCTTGATGTCCTTACCAACAGATGTGTTTACGGTGATACCTGTTGTTGCATCTGTGCCAAGGATTTTACCTGTGTTTGCTTCAATCCAGTACTTAAAGCCTGCAGCGTCTGCCGTTAAGGTAATGTTACCGTTTGCCGCCACGTTGGCAGAACCGAGAGAAGGTGCACCGTCGATATAAACGTTACCGCCTGTTGTGGGTGTTACGTCAATCTTAACCTCATCCTCTGCTGCATCGGGAGCACTTGCACCTTCCTTAAGAAGTGTAAGTGCCTTTGCGGTTGCATACTTAAAGTAACCTGCATCTGCAACAATTAAAACATCATCTGCATATACGGGCTCGTCAAAGTAAACGGTTGCAACCCTTGTTTCACCGAGGGTTGTCTTATCAAAGTTCTGGGACTTTACAAGTGTCCAGCCTTCTTCTTCGTCTAAGGTTCTTACATATACGGTTACACCGTCCCATGTACCTGCAAAATTATCTGTTCTTGCATAGTAACGGATACCGGAGAAGGTAACGCCGCTGTCAGTAGAGAGCATAATATAGTGTCTGCCTTCCTCGGAGTCTGCCACAGCCTTTACATCATCGGGATTGCTTCTGTCTTCGGTGTATGCACTGTGCCAGTAAGTACCTGTCTTACTGAAGATACGTGAAACCACGTTATTGTCGGAATTTGTGGATAATGTGGTTGCAGACCACATATCAGGCACAATTTCGTCATCGAGGAACAATGTCTCATCTGCTTCGGGAACATCAAGCCCTTCGGTCTGAAGGTTTATTGTGTAAGTAGCCGTAGTAGTGTCGCTGAAGGTTGCATTAAGAGTAACACTATCTACCTCGAAGAAGTTATCAAGACCTCTGAAGTTGTAACGAAGTACGGTTGCCTTGCCATCTGCCTGAGTGAAGGCAACATCCTTATCGCCATACTTAAGGGTGCTTAATGTCTTTCCTTCGGGAATGGTGATTACAAGATTTTCTGTTCCTCTTGCATTGTCTGTTTCCGTGAAATAGTAGGTTTCGGAATAGTAATCCTTAAGCTCTACATCCATTTCAAAGTACTCGGAGGAGTCAATCTGTACCATTACTTTGAAAGTACCTGTTCCAAGAGTCTTTAAGTAATCAGCCTTTAATGTAAGGGTGCCTGTTTCCTTGTCCCAGGTGTAGTTTGCTTCATCAAGTGTTACGCTTGATACCCATACGTAGATTCTTCCTTCCGCATCGGCAGGTACGTGGAAGGTAAACTTCGCATCTGTTACGTTATCCTTGTCGATAACTGCCTTTTCGGGGCCACTGAATGTAACCTTATCCTTTATAAAGTGGATTGTGTCCGCTGTTATATGGTTGGATGTGGATACAATGTGAAGTCTTAAGTAACGGTAGGAAACTGCCTTACCGAAGAGAATGTCGGAAGAATAAATCGGAACACTGTTTTCGCCGACTGTATAATCGCCAACCTTTTCATAGTAGGGCTTAGCAGAGTAAACCTCTGTCCACTCTTCATCTGCACTGTTTTTACCTGTTACCGTAACCAAAGTATTCCAGGTTGTTCCGCCGGGACGTTCAAGATGACGGATACCTGTGTAGGGAGTCACGTTCTCGCCGAAGTCAACGTCTAAGTAGTGACCGATTGCCGCGGTGGAGTCGCCTGTTCCTCCAACGCCGTTAACTGTGCTGTGGAAAGAGTGCCAGTTCTGGTAATCCTTCTTGCCTATCGCCTTTGCAGAAAGCACGTTGCTGGGCTGATTTACATCAAGAGCAGAGCTTACTCTTGCCTTCCACTTAGTAGTGTCGGGAATGATTTCGTCATCGGCAAATTCGCCCGATGTACCTGTTACTGCCACCCATGCGGCATCAACAGTAACCGTGTAGGTCTTGGTTGTACTGTCGCTGAAGGTTGCAACAACCTTAACCTCGCCGCCCTTATTAACATCGATTAAAGAGAAGAAGTCGCCTGAACGTCTGAAGTACTGTCTTATAACGGTAATTTCCTTGTTGTCATCAGACTGGGTAAACTCAAGTTCTGTTCCGTCTTCAAGCTTAAGGGCTGTTACTTCCTTGGCCGATGTGTTTGTAAGAACAAGAGCACCTGTTCCGTTTGACGCATCAAAGAGCATATAAGTAACCTTTGATGTGTCTGTCTTATTTACCGTAAAAGTAAACTCAGCATCGTTTGTGAAGGTTACTGTAAGTACGTTTTCGCCGTTTGCTAAAGTTGCAACTGTCTCCTTGGAAATTGCAAGAACACCGTCAGCAAATGTGTATGCAACGTCGCCGCCCTCAGCATCCTTGAGAGAAGCAACGGTTTCATCGCCAACAAGAGCAAAAGTAAATTCTGCCGCCTTATTTTCTGATGCATCAACTGTAACAACCTCATCGGAGGTAAGCATTGTCTCAGCCTTTAAGAGTGTGATTTCGGAAATGGATATTGTCTGCTTGTATTCCAATCCGTTGGACTTTGTTACAGAGCCCTTATAGTATCTGTAAGAAACGATGTCGGAGAATTTCGCTGTCTTTTCGGTAAGATTTGTTGTGAAGGTGTAGTCACCGAGGCTTACCCAGTTTTCACCGTCATCAGAACCCCAGTATCTTATCTGGGTGGGGCCGCCTGCTAAGGTACCCTTGGTCTTATCTTCGTTGTAGGAAGAAACTCTGGGATAAATTCTTATACCGGAAATTTCTGTTTCCTCGCCTGTGTCAAGGATAAAGTCAAGACGAACGGGAGGATAGAGAAGTACCTGCTCAACCGCACCTGAAAGGTCAGCGTTTGCAGTGTACTTTCCTGCAACGAAGTCAGTTTCATAGCGGTTAGCGGTGGTTGCTCCGCCCTTACGGATAAGGTATTCAACCTGACCGTCGAATGCCTTATTCATATCTCTGTTTCTTATGGATGTTGTTGCCTTCCATGTTGTCTTGGGTGCGATTTCGTCATCATATTCGCTGCCTTCGATTGCAGCTGCACTTGTAAGCTGAATAAAGTCAGCAGTTGTCTTTATGTTTACTGTTGCGGTTGAATCGTCACCGAAGGTGATGGTGATATAGTGGTTACCAATACCGTCGGATGTTACCTTTCTTACGAAAGAGCCTGTAAAGAAGGAGGGCTGGATTTCCTGACCTGCAGTCCATCCGTAGGTTGTATTTGCTGTTCCGAAGTAAAGTGTACCCTTGGATCCGTCTGTGTAGGCTGTAAGACCTGTAGCGGTTTCGTAGCCGCCTGCCAGGGTAATTGTCATGGCAGTTTCGTTGCTTGTAACACTTGCAGCATCGGTTCCGTCAATAACTCTGCCTAAAGTATCGGTATATGTAACGGACTTTATTGTCATATCACTTCTTACGGGAAGAGTGAAGGTTGCCTTGTTAAGACCTGTGCTCTGTGCCACAGACATTTCGTAGATGGAGCCCTTTACAAGAGCCTCGGCATCGGCGAGCTTATTTAATGTCTCTTCCGTAACAAGCTCCTTTGCGCCTTCGGGAAGAGCGTCGTATGCGTTGCTTGCCGCTTCAATATCAGCCATAGAGGAGGACGCAGAAAGAGCATTGATAACTGCTGTAACCTCGTCAGCCTCTGCCTTTAATATTGCACCAAGCTCGGTAGGAGTCTTTGTGGGGTTTGCATTGTCGGGTGCTGTAAGTAAAAGCTCCTGGAAGGACCAGTGATTACCGCCGCCTGTTTCAGCACAGTGAATACGGATATAACGTGCAGTTATATTGTAGTCCTCGCCGAATGTTGTGGGGATGTCTGTATAAATTTCACCGGTTGATGCATATTTTGCAAGAGCAACTCTTTCAATTGCGCCGCCTTCAAATGCTATGCTTACGGTTGTACCGCCGTCTTCATGTAAGTCGGACTTATACCAGGTTTCACCGTCATCGGATACCCAGATGTGACCCTTTGTAAGTGCCTGACCGGGCTGATTCCAACGGCCAAAGATACGGGCGCCGGAGAAGGTATAGCTCTTACCTAAGTCAAAGTCAACTGTTACATAACCGTCGCCCGTCAGAGCGTTGTCGATTTCCCAGTGGGGATCGTTGTTTGCTGTGAGCCAGGTTGCATAATAGCCTTCGCCTTCGTTGATTACCTGATGTACCTGACCGTCAAATACGCTTGTGTTTACGGCTATGTTCTTGCCGAGGGAGCTGTAGAATGCAGTCTGGGCAGGAGCAGTTTTCCAGGTAACAACGTCATCATCAGAAAGGTAAGCAGAAACTGTACCTGTCTTTGCACCTTCGTCAAGAAGCTGGAATTCAGCAAGACATACATAGTTGTCACTCTTTTCGCCGACAACCTTGATATATTTAAGGTCAGCATCTATGGAGGAAGGAATAAGTACGTCAACGGGCATCATATAGCCGTTTGCACTGTAAGTATTATGAAGATCGGCTGTTACGGTTGAAATATTATACCAGTTTGTGCCGTCCTCAGAACCCATAAGTCTTACCTTACGCATTGTTGCTGTGTTTGCCGCATTGGCTTCTGCAGTGGCATCATTTCTGGGCCAGAGTCTGATACCGCCGATTTTAGTCTTTTCCTTAAGGGTTATAACAAAGCTTCTGTCTTCGTCGGTATATACATGATCTGTTGCATTGGCAATTGAATGCCAGTAGCTTGAAAGGCTTATCATACCGTCGTATGCATTTGATACCTTATAGCTTATGGTGTTCCATTCACTGCCCGCTACGACAGATTCGATTGCGCTGTTCGGAATTTCGTGTCCGTCAAGAGACCAGGTCTTCAAGTCGCTGTTTGCATCTATCATGGCGATTTCTTCCATTTCAAGCTCGCCCCAGGTCTCTGTTACTGTTGTTGCTTCAAATTTAATGTATCTTGCGTTAAGGTTAATCTTTGCGCCTTTTCCGTTCATGGGGAAGAGCAGGTCTGAATAGAGCCCTTCTTCATTATAAACGGCTGTTGCGGGGAAAGTTCTGTACCAGTTTTCACCGTCGTCGGAGAAGTAAACGGTGCTTGTTGCAATTCTTCTTGCACCGGGACGGGGTTCATTACCTGTTCCGTCAGTTCCGTAGGTGGAAAAATAACGGCTTCTGGAAGAATCCCACAAACGGATACCGGAAAATGCCATCTTCTCACCAAAATCGATGGTAATTGTGTCCCCTTTGAAAATCATGTAGCCCTCTTCAACGTCGCCGTCTTTGATAAACTGACCGCCAAGGTCATCGCCAACGGTAATCTGTCCGTTGTAAAGAGAAGCGATTGCACCTTCTGAGCCACGACCTGCTACACTCTGAGATGTAACGGTTATGCCGTCAATTTCAGAAAGAAGGGTAATTCCATCGGTTTCGGATGTTTCGATTGCGGCAAAATCTTCATCTGCCATAAGTTCAATCTCTTCACCGAAGAGGTCCACTTCTGTAAGCTCTTCCTCAGTAACCTCTTCGATTACGGGAATGTCCAATGTTGCGTCTTCTGCCCATGCCGGTACTGTGCAGATGGATGCCAGCATCGTGAGTGCGAGCAGGATAGACAATGTCTTTTTCATAAAAGAACCACTCCTTTTTCCGGGGCAATGCCCCTTATTTATTCGTGCCGTCCGGCACCAAACATTAAAAAGCGTACAAAGACACTTTTAGTAATATTATTTTATCACAATCTCCGTGTGTTTTCCATCTGTTTTTTATCATTCGTCTGATATTTGGGACATTGCACAAAATAGCAACTTTTCCTTTGTGCAAGATTTCCAAGAGAAAAGGAGGCAATATGTCGATGTGTCAGGTTGGCTGTCATTCTGAGTGAGCGTAGCGAGCGATGTTTGCGGTCCGTCGGGGACGCCGGCCCCTACATAATACATCGACAGCAAAAGGATGAGGCTCTGCATTTGAATTTTATTTTTCAGTTTCCTTCATTAAAACAGCAATGCGGATGTTTGTCCCTCTGAATAGGCGTAGCTCCCTCTTGTCATTCTGAGCCGCAGGCGAAGAATCCCTTTTCGGAATACCGGGGATTATTTATTTGAGATTCTTCGCCCTACGGCGTTTTTACCAAAACGGCCTACGGCTCAGAACGACAGCGATGGATGTGGGATAATGCATCGCAGACGAAACGCAATCCCTCCGTCATCAGAGATTTTCGCCTTTGGCTGAAAAATCTCCGATGCCACCTCCCTTTACACAAGGGAGGGCAGATTACAATATTAAGTGCAACACCTAAAAAAG
>JAUNRD010000079.1:2530-7521 GCA_030535815.1 Clostridia bacterium | reverse complement strand
TTCCTCCATGGCTCTCGAAAGACGCTTGTCAACTGCTGCCAGCGCAACAGGATTGTCCGCATCCCTTGTTTCAAGTCTTCTTCTGAGTTCCGACATGGAAGGCGGAAGCACAAAAACCAAAATAGCATCAGGATATCTTTCCTTCGCATTAAAAGCGCCTTTTACTTCTATCTCAAGAATTGTGCTTTTTCCTGCTTCAATAGCCTGCAACACAGGCGCAATCGGAGTTCCGTAGCGATTATCCACATATCCTGCGTGTTCAAGAAAATAGTCACTATCTATCCTCTTTTGAAATTCTTCTTCAGAAATGTAATAATAACTCTTTCCCGGAACTTCACCTTCTCTGGGGGCTCTTGTTGTGCAGGAAACCGACAAAAACAAGTCGTTTCTCTTTTCAACAACCGCTTTTACTATAGTTCCTTTTCCCACTCCGGAAGGTCCTGATACAATTATAACGCTTCCCTTAGCCATCCTGTTCTTCCTCCTCCGATGCATCAAATCTGTGAGCTATGGTGTCAGGCTGCAGCGAACTTGTCACCACATGGTCAGAGTCGGTTATGATAACCGCCCTCGTTCTTCTTCCGTATGTGGCGTCAATAAGTTTTCCTCTCTCCCTTGCATCCTGCACCAGTCTTTTAACAGGCGCAGATTCCGGGGAAACCACTGCCACAACATGAGCTGCGTTAACAATATTTCCGAAACCGATATTTATAATTTTCATATCAATTCCCCTTATTCAATATTCTGAATCTGTTCACGCATTTTTTCAATTTCGGTTTTCATCTCCACAACCATCTTTGTGGTTGTCACATCGTTTGACTTAGAGCCGGTGGTATTCACCTCACGGTTAATTTCCTGTACCAGAAAATCAAGCTTTCTGCCGGCAGGAGCATTGCCTTCGATGATGGTTGAAAGCTCTTTCACATGGCTTCCGAGACGTACCATTTCTTCATCGACATTTACTCTGTCGGTGAAGATTGCCACTTCATTAAGAAGTCTCGCCTCGTCTACTGGCACCTTTCCGAGAATTTCTTCCATTCCCTCACGAAGGCGCTTTGCATATTCTTCAACAATATGCGGAGCCCTTTCTCTGATTTTCGCAACATAGTCCTCTATAATCTTTCCCTTTTCAAGAAGGTCTGCTCCAAGTCTTGCACCTTCTTCCTTGCGCATTGTATCATAAAGCGAAAGCGCTTTTCTGAATACGGAAAGTACATCGTTTGTAAGTTCTTCCTCGTTTACCGGAGGCTTATCAACCTTGAACATATCGGGAAATCTCGCAATATCGGTAACCGCCACATTGTTCTCCACTCCAAGGATTTCAGAAAGGCTTTTAAGCTCCGCAAGATAGCTTTTTGCAAGCTCCTTATTCGCACTCACCATAACGCTGTCTTCACTGTAATCCACTATACTCAAATAAATATCAACCTTGCCGCGCTTTACCACTTCAGAGGCTTCCTTACGCAAAATATCTTCAAGAAAGCCGTACTGACGGGGCACCTTTACGGTAAAATCAGTATATCTGTGATTAACAGAACGGATTTCCGCACTGATTTTTCTCATGTTCACAGTATCTTCAAAATGGCCGTAGCCTGTCATACTTTTAATCATTATATTCCTCCGAAAATGTCGTTGCAAATTCCCTTAAAGAAAAGGCTGAAAGGGGCGTTTAAACGCCCCTCAGCATTTTTACTTAATTACGGTAAGTTTTACTCCCTTGATTTTAGACTCGTTTTTAACGATTTCAGCCTTCTCTGTCTCCGCATTAATATATGCTTCATAAGCATCAGCCTTAAGAGTTGACTCTATCATTGAAGTAAGGTTTTCAGCATTGTCAGCAAAATAGTTTTCAGGCATTTCATATCTCTTTATAATATGGTAACCTTCATAACTACCGCCTGTAACCAATACTGCCTCTTTTGTATACTCGCCTACAGCAAGAGCCTTTGATGCATCTTCAAATGCAGGATTGCCGAAGTCGCCTTCCTTAAAGATATATCCTTCTTCTCCGCCGTTTATGTTTCCTTCTGCATCAACGTCGCTTGAATATGCTGTCATAAGACCTTCAAAATCTCCGTCAGATGCAAGAGCACCAAGAATTTCATCAGCCTTTTTCTTTGCATCTTCAATAGTTTCGATTCCTTCGTCGCCAACCTTCACAAGAATGTGCTTAACTCTCATATAATTGTCGTTAAAGTAAGCTTCTACCTCTTCGGGGGCGATTTCGCCTTCTTCAGCGATATTTCCGGAAAGCTTGTCTGCAAGCAATATCTTTGTCCATAAATCTTCAAGCTGATTGGATGTAAGGTTTATCTTTCCGAGCGCCTCATCAAATGCAGCCTTTGAACCGGGCACACTGTAAAGGTTTGCCTTTGCAGTGCTTAATGCAGAAGCCTCTTCTTCAGTGAGAGTCAATTCTTTTTCTGTTGCAATATCTGCAGCAACATAAAGCTTTGCCAGTTCATCAAACACAGCTTCCTTGACAGCTTCGCCTACAGTCGTTTCGCCGTAAGCCTTATCCCAGATGCTTTCGCCTTCTTCAGGAGCTCCCGCTTCAGCCATTATATCGGAAATAGCGCCGTATACCATAGATGCTGTATATGAGTCATACATAGCAATCATTGTAAGCATATCTTCGGCATCCATAACACCTAAGTACATTTCTGCAATTCTTACAGAATACTTGTATACGCCAAGAGGTACATCTTCACCGTTTACGGTTCCTGCTTTTGCCACATTAACAACTGTGCATCCTACCATTAAGGTGAATACCAGAGTAAGGCATAAAATCATTCTAATTGTTTTTTTCATTTTGATACAATCCTTTCTGTTTTCATGATTTATAAATTCTTTGCTAATATAACATTATACTATATTATTTGTCGCATTTCAAGTTTTGTAATACTTTTTTAACAAACTCCAGTGTTTCCTGCTCATTGAGCTCTCCGCAACGTACAAAAATGCAAGGTCTGCCCGTAGATGCAAACATAACTTTACCACGGAAAGCTCCGTTTAAGCTCGCTATTGTCTCGGGAATACCCGAAAATCCTTCCGAAGGATACAAAAGAATCCTTTCGTTCTTTTTCCCTATTTCACTGATATTCATTTTTCGCGCTTCAGAGCGTATCATAGCCACATCTATAAGCATTTTTGTTGCTTTCGGGATATCCCCGAAACGGTCTTCCAGCTCTTCTTCCACGAGATAACTGTCAGAAAGATCCAGAATACCGGCTATTTTTTTATACATCTGGATTCTTGTATTACCGTCAGATATATAGCTTTCCGGAATATATGCCGATATATCAAGGTCCACAAGGCATTCTTCCTTCTCCGGGACAGCCTCTCCCCTTGCTTCTGCCACCGCCTCGGCAAGAAGATTGCAGTAAACCTCATAGCCGACGCTCATCATAAATCCGGATTGCTCAGGCCCCAGTATATTTCCTGCTCCGCGAAGCTCAAGATCTCTCATAGCTATACGGAAGCCGGAACCGAATTCTGTAAACTCCCTTATCGCCTTAAGCCTTTTTTCGGAAATTTCCGTGAGTACCTTATCCTTTCTGTAGGTAAGATATGCATAGGCAAGACGGCTTGAACGACCCACTCTTCCCCTGAGCTGATAAAGCTGTGAAAGCCCCATTCTGTCCGCTTCTTCTATGATTATGGTATTTACATTCGGTATATCAAGGCCCGTTTCAATTATAGTGGTGCATACCAGAATGTCGATTTCGCCCTCCACCATACGCATCATAATATCCTCAAGCTCGCTTTCGTTCATCTGCCCGTGACCAACCGCCACATTAGCTTCCGGAAAGCTTTGCTTTATTTTTTCAGCCACCTTATAGATGCCCGTAACCCTGTTATAAAGATAATAAACCTGTCCGGAGCGGCTTAATTCTCTTTCTATGGCCTCGTTTACAACTGCCTCATTATATTCCATAGCAAAGGTCTGTACCGGCAGTCTGTCTTCCGGCGGCATTGAAAGTATACTCATATCTCTTATGCCTATCATTGCCATATTCAGGCTTCTCGGTATCGGTGTAGCCGAAAGTGAAAGAACGTCAATATTTTTCTTAAGCTCCTTTATAGTCTCCTTATGTCCCACTCCGAAACGCTGTTCTTCGTCAATTATCAGAAGCCCAAGATCTTTAAACTCCACATCCTTGGATAACATCCTGTGGGTCCCGATTAAGATATCAACCTCTCCTCTTTTTGTGCGACGTATAATATCCTCCTGAGCCTTCTTGCTTTTGAATCTGCTCAGCATCTCCACAGTGACGGGATAGTTCTTCATACGCTCAGTGAAGTTTGCATACTGCTGCGCTGCAAGAACCGTTGTGGGAACAAGATATGCCACCTGTTTATTATCACACACACATTTGAATGCCCCTCGCATGGCAACCTCTGTTTTTCCGAATCCCACATCTCCTAAAAGCAGTCTGTCCATACATTTGTCAGACTCCATATCGTCCTTCATTTCTGCTATAGAACGCTTCTGGTCTTCGGTCTCCTCGTAAATAAACTCTTCTTCAAATTCCCGTTGCCAGTTATCATCAGAAGGAAAGCTGTGCCCTTTAAGAGCGCTTCGCTCGGAATAAAGCTTAACCAGTTTTTCAGCCAGCTCAAATACATTTTTCTTTACATTAGACTTCGTTCTTTTCCACTCTGCTCCGCCAAGCTTATTCAGCCTTACTCCCTTTTTTTCGCCGTCGGTTTCGGCAAGGGAGCTTTTATATTTATGGAGCATATCAAGCTGTGTTGCAGGAACATAAAGCACGTCGTCGCCGTGATAGGATATTTTAAGATATTCCTTTATACATCCTGCAGCATTTATTTTCTGCATCCCCATAAACTTTCCTATGCCGTGGGTTTCATGAACCACATAATCTCCCACAGAAAGCTCTGTAAAGCTCGTAAGCTCCGATGCGTTTTTAAGCTTTCTCTTATATTTTTTCTTTTCAAGAAGATTCCCTTACAGATTTCAGGCGAACCCA
>JAUNRD010000079.1:0-2520 GCA_030535815.1 Clostridia bacterium | reverse complement strand
TCATAGCCTCCCGAAAAGCTTCCGTGCATAAGCAAAACCACACCACGCTCAGGAAGCTCCGTTTCCTCCGTGGTTGTACTTATTCCTTTTTCAAAAAGCACCTCTGAAATCGCCTTGATTCTTTCCTTGCTTCCTGCCATAACCACAATCCTGAATTTTCGTTCTCTGTAATAGAGTATATCCTCTGTCAGCATTTCGGTATTTCCGTTATAGGGCTGCATTGATTTTACGGTAAGGCTCAAAAGTTCCTTCGGTCTGAAATCCGGAGTTGCCAATGACAACGCCGCAAGAGATAAAATCTGCCTTTTAGATATTTCCGCCATCAGACAAGCATAATCGTTGATATATTTATCCTTCTTTTCTTTAAGAAGGTCATTTTCCATAAGGGTTTTAACCCGTTCAGCCACATCTTCCTTAATGGCTTTAGCCTGTTCACTTATTCTCACAGGCTCATCAAAGCAGAAAAGCCAGTCTTCAGGGATATAGCTCAAAATCGAACCGCTTTCGTCAATATCCTCTGCCGGGATAATTTTCACGCTTTCTGTTCTTTCCGTAGAAAGCTGACTTTCCGGGTCAAAATATCTTATTGTATCAATTTCGTCTCCGAAAAACTCCATCCTCACGGGGTAATCTGAGTCGGGAGAAAATATATCCAGAATTCCGCCTCTCAAAGCAAAGTTACCCTTTGCTTCCACGGTATCGCACCTTACATATCCTATTTCGGCAAGCCTTTCGCAAAGCTCAGGAAGGTTATATTCATCTCCCGTGGCAAAGGAAAGAGTTCCTGCATCAAAAGCATCCTTTGGAGTTACCGGCTGAAGAAGAGATCCAACCGATGCTATTATAACCGGCGCATCCTTTGCCATATAAAGGCTCTTAAGGCGCTCAAAAAGAGCGTCGTGCCCCATGGCATCTACTTTTCTCAAAGACAGCTCTTTCTCCTTAAGGTGTACTACATCATAGATAAAGGGTTTTATATCATTCTCCAGTTTCTTTGCAGAGCGGTCATTTGCCGTAAGAATAAATATCTTTTTCCCGGTATGACAAAAAAGGCTGTATAAAAGATGTGCCTTTTCAGCCTCTGTTATGCCGGTAACATGTATGGGTGCAATCTCGCCTTTTACCGCCTTTAATATTTTATTGTATTCTTCGGATTCAGTAAGAATCTTCTCAAATACCGACATTTACTTTCCACCTTCAGCCCTGTTATAGAGGTTCATTGCCTCTTCGGGCTTACCTTTCAGAATAAGACTTATTATATCGGGAATTTTCTTTACGGATTCAATCATTGTATTTGTTTCTTCCTTGGAAAATCTGCCCAGTACATGGTCAGCAAGATCTCCCTTCGCCGCGCCGATTCCGAGACGTACTCTGTAAAAAGAGTCGCTTCCGATATGGTAGATTATGGATTTCATACCGTTGTGTCCGCCTGCACTGCCGGATGGTTTTATTCTGATTTTACCTGCCGGAAGCGCAGCCTCATCAAATATGACAATAAGATTTGATACCGGAATTTTATAATAATCCATAATTTCCCTTATTGACTCTCCGCTGTTATTCATATATGTCTGGGGCTGTGCCAGAATTACCTGCTCCCCGGAAATCTTACCCTCTCCGAAAACGGCTTTATGTTTTATTTTTTTAAGCGGTATATCGTAATATGAGGAAAGAACGCTTATCGCTTCAAAGCCCACGTTATGTCTGGTGTTCACATAGTCCCTTCCCGGATTTCCCAATCCTGCTATAAGATACATAAAATCATTCCTTTTTTCTTTTTTTACATGACTTTAGGCCGAAGGCATCAATACCTCCGGCTGACTTTTCTATATTATACACTAAAAAAAAGAAAAAGGCAAACCTTTTTTGGTTCGCCTTATTATGTCAATTATTCTTCTGTAGCCGGTTCTTCCTTAAGGTATTCTTCATATCTTTCGATAATAGCCTTGTGAAGTTCCTCTCTCGCCTCTGTGGTAATAGGATGAACTATATCCTTAAACTCACCCGTTGGCGTTTTTCTGGAAGGCATAGCAACAAACATTTTTTCATTACCGTCAATAATTTTGATGTCGTGCACAACAAATGCATCATCAAATGTAACTGAAACAACTGCCCTCATCTTTCCCTCTGTACTTGTTTTTCTAATTCTTATGTCGGTAATCTTCATAATGTCTGAATCCACCTTTCATTCGGTGATGCCTATCATCCAGCATCGTACCGTTCTTTGTTTTTAATTTTATCACTATTATATAAAATTGTCAATACACCTTTTTGTTTTTTTGTCATTATTACCATAATATTGTAAAAAAAATATACAAAGTGCACATCTATATTATAATAAAACACTTGATATAATTAAAAATCGTGGTATACTATAAGAAAGAGGTATATTTATGATGGAAAGGACGGATCTTATTGTATAAAAAAATATCAGATATAAAAAAAGGCGGCACCATACACTTCATCGGAATCGGCGGAGTTTCCATGAGCGCACTCGCCTCAATTCTTTTATCCAAAGGCTAT
>JAUNRD010000497.1:791-1710 GCA_030535815.1 Clostridia bacterium | reverse complement strand
CAAATGCAAGAGCCAACACCAAAGTAAGCATAACAACCATTAATCTTTTAAATATTTTCATAAAATCACCTCACAATTATTTTACCACAAAATCCCTCTTTTGTCCAGCATTTGACACCAAAAAGCCACCCTCGTGGGCGGCTTTTATCAAAATGCTTTTGAATTTTTAAGAGCTTTATTATCTTCAGATTACACCATCCCTAAACACAAACTAACTTAAGCGTTTCAAGGGGCAGTGGGGATTGTTAAGGGGATGAAGGGGGAAATCGCAATCCCCCTGTCCCCTTAACAAAAATATCTTTCATTTAATTTTCGCTGTATGCGCGGTCTATCAAATATCGTACTTTTTCAAAATCTTCTTTGCTTTTTATAATAATCCTTAAATCACCTGTGCCCCAATGACCTTTTTGCCTTACATCTTCTACCAGCCCAGGAATCAAATCAACAGAATCCGGATTCAGTCTCACATGTAATAACACAGAGCTTTGATATACTTCTACACAAACAACATTCTTTACTTTTTTAAATGCTACATACAGTTTAAGCTGATTTTCTGTTATATCGTCTCCAAGTGATAATATATATTCCTTTATGGAATAGAAAAGATTCTGATTTTTTTCTCCTGCTTCAGAAAAATATTGCTTAAAGTCCTTATCTTTCCATCCACTTTTCTTTACGCTTTCATTTATAGTATTATCCGCGGATATAGGCTGGACATGAGGTGCATTTAAGTGCTCTAAAGCGATTAAATCTTCTCCGAATTTGCGATATCTTACAAGTTTTATATTTCTTTGCATCTGATTTACGGCGTGCTCATCAAACTTTGTAAAATCATTCGCTATACAAATTACACAAGGCATACTCCAATCTATTTCTTCAGCTTTTTTCATTGTTTCGTCTGTTTGCAATGTGATAAAAG
>JAUNRD010000497.1:0-781 GCA_030535815.1 Clostridia bacterium | reverse complement strand
CTGTCCAAGCACTTCCATCACCAATAACTTAAAGTCTGCTTTATGGTCAAGCAACCAATCAAGATAAAACAATCCTTGATTTATTACATTTTCATTCAAGCTTCGTTTATACTCAAATATTACAGGGCAATTATTCTCGTCTATTCCTATACTATCCATTCTTCCGTTTGTTATTTTGTATTCAGATTTGAGAAATGTAACCCCAAAAAAAGTAAACATATTCTCTTCAAGTAATTTTTGTAATTCCTTTTCCAAAGTTACCTGTTTAGACGGTAATTCTTCAACATTCCCTTTCATTGTGAATAACTTCAAATCCGCCATAATATTCCTCCTTCTACCAACACTTACATACACTAATATTATCATAGCCACTATTTGCTGTCAAGAAATAATCTGCGCATTTTCTTTATTTAAGGGGCAAGGGGGATTGCGAATTCCCCCTTATGCCCCCTAACACCCCTGTAACCCCTTGAAACGCTTTAAATAGCTTTAATGTATTTGTTCTCTATATTCCATCTTTGCTACTATTTCGTGCACCAAAAAACCGCCCCGTAGGGCGGCTTTTATCAAAATGCTTTTGAATTCTTAAGAGCTTTGTAAACTATGGGTGTTACCAGTGCTGTTACTATAATTTCAGGAATCATATATAGTCCGTTATAAATTACGGAATAGATAAAGGCAAGGCCGTTTCCCGAAAAAGTATCAAGAATTTTTCCGCCGAAGGCATAAAAGCCCTCCTGGGAGAAAAACCACTCCGCATAGCTTCCCCATAATATGTATC
>JAUNRD010000496.1 GCA_030535815.1 Clostridia bacterium | reverse complement strand
CTTTCAGGCGAAAAGTCCGGAGCATTAAGTTTTGATTTCACAGCAGAAACCGATGATTCAAAAGCTGTATACAGTGTTTTTGCCGAGCCTTTTACCCTGTCAGGCTCAGGAGAAATTTCACTTTCCGTATTTACAGAAAATGACTATCCTCACGAAATAAGAGCACTACTGGAAGACTCCTCCGGCAAAGAATCCAGAATTATTCTGGGTGAAAATTTAGAAGGCGGAACATGGCATACTCTTAAAGGGAAAATCCCTGAAGATGCTTCTTCCCCTGTTATCCTGAAACGAATTTATGCCCTTTACCAGACAGATGAAGAAAAAGATCTGGGAACCTTATACTTTGACAACTTAGTATATTCTTATACTGCCCCCTACACCTATCCTTATAAATCAGGAAATGTATATGACGACTTTGCAGAGGGTGAAGGCGAAGGCATGCTTATAAGAGCAGGAGCTTTATCGGCTGCAGAAAAAACCCTTATATCCCATTATACTGATGTTGAGATGGAGAAAGTTACCTCAGATTCGGATTACGGAATATTGCTTGGCAGCAGAAATACATTTTCATCAACGGAAAAGGATAATGCTCTTTTCATAACCCTGAACACTAAAAGCGGCGGAATCAGAAAAACCTCATCCTCTCAGTGGACATCACTGAAAAAAGCCATTGATAGCAGCAAGAAAGACTTCATTTTTATCGTAAGCGATAATTCCATTTTTGGAAATGACTCTTTTGAAAACAAGGTTATTGAAGATTTCCTTGCATCGACAGATAAAACAATCACTGTTATAACCAAAGGAGAATCCGACTCCCTTTCAATAATCAACGGTGTGAGATATTTCACCCTCGCCCCCATTGATAACGATTTTGACCTTTCATCAAGAGTTGAAAAAATACACTATCTCGAATTTCACTTAGATGATACTCTTTCTTACATCTGGAAGCCTTTGATAGACTAAGACAAAGCCTGTAAGCATATGCTTACAGGCTTTATTTCATCCTCGGTTTTCTTATCACTGAAGCTATGAGTCCCGCTATTATGGCGGCGGAAATCCCCGCCGCACCTGATGAAAAACCTCCGGTTAAAACGCCCAATAACCCATCAGTATTTATAGCTTCCTTTACACCTTTAAACATGTTATATCCAAAGCCCAAGAGCGGTACGGTTGCCCCTGCTCCCGCAAAATCCACAAGGGGCTCATACACACCGATTAGCCCAAGCGCAACCCCGAGGCAAACAAGTCCCGTAAGGATTCTTGCAGGGGTAAGCTTTGTTTTGTCAATTAATATCTGACAGACCGCACAGATTGCACCGCCAACCAAAAAAGCCCTTAAAACCATCATCCAGCCGTAGCTCATTCCTTTGCCTCCTGTTTCTTGAAAAGCTCCATAAGACCGAATACCACCAAAAATACGCCGAACATTTTTCTCAAGATATCACCCTCCGTAAGATTTGCCGTTATGCTTCCCGCTATGGCTCCGGGAATTCCGGAAAGAGAGAGCACAATGGCTTTTTTCATATCAATATTTTTATTTTTTATGTGTATGATAAGTGCCGAAATTGCCGTCGGAATGAAAAAAATAAGATTGGTGCTCTGGGCAACGTGCTGACTTAATTCCGAAAAAAATATAAGTGCGGGGATTAAAATTGCACCGCCGCCTATCCCCATTCCTCCTGCAATGCCGGCAACGAAAGAAGAAACTATA
>JAUNRD010000078.1 GCA_030535815.1 Clostridia bacterium | reverse complement strand
CATTGTATCGTAAGCAGAAAAGGCATTAAAGGCACTGTATAAAAATCTTCCGTTTACGGGGACGTTTTTTATAAGCTCATCAACCGATGAATCGTTTGTAACGTTACATCTTCCCTTGCCGGTTATGGCAAGTTTTTTTCCGAATCGGTCATTTTTCTCTATTAAAATTACTTCGTGTCCGCATTTGCCGGCAGAACACGCCGCCATAAGCCCTGCGGCACCTGCGCCTATAATTATTACTTTCATATTATTTCTCCCGTTTTACGGCCTTTATAAAGATGCGTTCTTCATCTTCAGTCGGTGTAGAAAATACTTTATCGCCAAAGACTTCTATGTCGCAAAAGCCTGCTTTTTCAAGCATTTTTATAAGCTCATCTGTCTCCCAGGCGCGCTCTGTCTGCTCTTCGTCAATCCTTGTATACTTTCCTTCTTCGTCTTCAACAAAAAAGGTCAGATAGAAATCGCAAAGCTTTTCATCTTCATCATATACGCTTTCCCAGGTGTAGAAAATGCCGTTTTCGTCGTAGGTATATGTATTTCCTCCAAGGACGTTTTTAAGCTTATAGGGACTGTTTATGTCGAATACAAACACTCCGTCGTAATCAAGATAATTATGTGCAAGTGAAAATACCTTTTCTAAAGACTCTTCATCGGTTATATAGTTAATTGAATCAAGGGTTGAAATTATGGCGCCCATGGTCCCGTAAAGCTCAAATTCCGTCATATCCTGGTTGAGGTATAAGATATTTCCACCCTTTTCTGTCGCCTTGTTTAGCATTGAAAAAGAAGAGTCCACACCGGTCATATCATAGCCTCTGTCGGCCATTATTTTCGTCAGAGTTCCGGTGCCGCATCCAAGGTCAAGTACAAGCTCCGGTTTGATATTTGAGCGTTTGAAAATTTCCTCAAAAAAATCCGCCCATTTTTTATATTCAACATCCTGCATAAGAGAGTCATATATGTCGGCAAATTCACTGTACATAAAAATTCTCCTTTAATTAAACCTTTGTAAGCTTGGCATATACTGCCATAAGATTTTTTTCACCGAAGGCATCGAAGTTAATCTTAAGCCTCATATCGTTACCGACAGCCTGAGCTTCTAAAACGGTGCCTTCTCCGAATTTTCCGTGTTTAACCCTGTCACCAACCGCGAAATCAAATTTAACAGGTGCCGACGTTTTAGTTTGTGTAAACGATTTGAAATTAACGGTTTGTGCTTTAGGTTCTCCAAAGGTATAATCCGATACATCAAATCCTCCGAATTTAGGCTTAGGAGTTATATCATCCTTACATTTTTCCGGGATTTCCGATAAGAACATGGAAGGCTTGTGAAACTCTGTTTTTCCGAAAACCTTTCTCTGATTTGCATAGGTCATAAAAAGCTCTTTTTTTGCTCTTGTTATGGCAACATATGCAAGTCTTCTTTCTTCTTCTATGCCGTCTTCCTCGTATTTTGAACGTTCGCTCGGAAAAAGTCCGTCCTCACATCCTGCGATGAATACAACAGGGAATTCAAGGCCTTTAGCCATATGTATGGTCATAAGCGTAACACTGTCTTCATCTTCGTCGTAGTTATCTATATCTGAAACAAGCGATATGCTGTCCACATAATTTCTGAGCGATGCATCCTCTTCGCTTTCCTCAAAGCTTTTTGCGCCGCTTATAAGTTCACCTAAGTTATCTATTCTTGATTTGGATTCAACATCGTCATTAAGCTCGAGTGCCGCAAGATAGCCGGTCTTCTTTATAACCTTCTCGACAAATTCGCCGAGCTTCATTGTGTCCGCTTCCTGCCTCAGTTCTTCAATTAAAGAGGCGTATTCAAGCATTTTAGCTCCGCTTTTGCCTATTTCCGAAGAATAGTTAACGATTGCTTCATAAAGGCTTATACCTCGCTCGTGAGCGATTTCGTCAGCCTTTTCCATGGAAGTCTTACCTATTCCCCTTTTCGGCTCGTTTATACTTCTTTTTACACTTACATCGTCATCAGGATTTACAATAACATGAAGGTATGCCATTATATCCTTTATTTCCTTTCGGTCGTAGAAGCGCAAGCCCGATAAAAGTCTGTGCGGTATACCGGACATTCTGAATCTTTCTTCAAGCGCACGGGACTGATTGTTTGTTCTGAAAAGTACAACCATATCGGAAAGTGCGGTGGTTTTACGAAGTTCGTTGATTTTTCCTGCTATAAAATCAGCTTCTGCATATTCGTTATCGGCTTTATAAATCTTTATAAGCTCGCCCTTTCCTTCGTCTGTCCAGAGATTTTTGCCCTTTCTTCCGGTGTTATGCTCAATTACACCGTTTGCGGCATCTAAAATATTCTGAGTTGAACGGTAATTCTGTTCAAGACGGATTGTTGTTGTCTCGGTAAATTCCTTTTCAAAATCAAGAATATTTCTTATATCGGCACCGCGGAATTTATAAATACTCTGATCATCATCTCCGACAACGCAGATGTTTCTGTGCTCTTTGCTGAGCAGGCTTACAAGCTGATACTGGGCGTTGTTTGTATCCTGATATTCGTCAACCAATATGAACTTGAATTTATTTCTGTAAAAATCCAATACCTCTTTATTTTCCTTAAAAAGCCTTACGGTGCACATTATAAGATCGTCAAAATCCATGGCGTTATTGGAAAGGAGAGTTTTCTGATATTCTGCATAAACCCTCATATAAATGCTTCTTAAATAGTCATTTCCGTATGCGGCTAAAAACTCCTCGGGAGTAATCATTTTGTTTTTAGCATCAGAAATTACAGATAAGCAGTTTTTAACGGGGATTTTATCTGAATCTATGTTAAGTCTTCTCATGCATTCCTTTACAACGGTTTTCTGATCTGAATCGTCGTAAATATTAAAGCCCGGGCGATAACCAAGATATTCGGCATTTCGTCTCAAAATGGCAAGACAGGCTCCGTGGAAGGTTTTTATCCACATAAGGTCTGCATCGCTTCCGCAGAGCTTTGTGAGACGCTCGCGCATTTCTGCCGCCGCTTTATTTGTAAATGTTATCGCAAGAATGCTGTATGGAGAAACATTTCTTTCGTTAAGTAAATATGCTATGCGGTGTGTTAAAACCCTTGTCTTGCCACTTCCGGCACCTGCTAAAATCAAAAGAGGGCCATCGGGAGCTGTCACCGCTTTATGCTGCTCAGGATTTAATCCTGCAAGTAGCTCGCTCATTTTTATATTCTTCCTTTCGGGTTACTTTAGCAAAATTACAGGGCTGCATAAAACAGCCCTGTAAAAGCCAGATTATTTATTATTTATTGCATCCTTTGCAGCAGCGGCAATATCTTCTGCTGTCATACCGTAAACCTTTAACAGCTCTGCGGGCTTACCGCTTCTGCCGAACTTATCCTGTACTCCGATTTTACGAAGGATTGCAGGAGCTTTTTCAGCCAATACATCCGCAACCGCTGTTCCGAGACCGCCGATTACGCTGTGGTCTTCAACAGTTACGATTGCTCCGGTTTCTTTGGATGCCTTAACGATAATTTCTTCGTCGATAGGCTTTATCGATGCCATATTTATTACTCTTGCAGAAATTCCTTCTGCTTTAAGTAATTCGGCAGCTTCCAAAGATGCTGTTGCCATAAGACCGGTTGTGATTATCGTAACATCTGTTCCTTCCTTTAACTCCTGTGCCTTTCCAAGCTCAAACTTATAGGTTTCGGCATTAAAAATATCTTCTGATGCAAGACGGCAGAATCTTAAGTAAACAGGACCTTTGTACTGAATTGCAAATTCAACTGCAGCTCTTGCTTCAACTGCATCTGCAGGATTGATTACAACCATACCGGGGATTGAACGCATTAAAGCGATATCTTCAAGACACTGATGTGTTGCACCGTCTTCACCAACTGTAATTCCGGCGTGAGTTGCACCGATTTTTACGTTAAGATGAGGATAACCAACAGAGTTTCTTATCTGCTCATATGCTCTTCCTGCCGCAAACATTGCAAAGGAGCTTGCAAAAACAGTTTTCCCTGTTGAAGCAATACCTGCCGCAACGCTTATCATATTTGCTTCTGCGATACCCGTATCAAAGAAACGGTCAGGATAAGCCTTTTTGAAAATACCGGTTTTTGTTGCTTCTGCAAGGTCAGCATCCAAAACCACGTAGTCATACTTCTCGGCGAATTCTCTTAAAGCCTCACCGTAAGCTTCTCTTGTTGCCTTTTTAGCCATTATCCTTCCCCTCCTTTAGTTAAGCTTTGCAAGATATGCATCAAGCTCTTGTATTGCTGTGTTGTACTGTTCTTCGTTGGGCGCTTTTCCGTGCCATTCAACGGAATTTTCCATATAGGATACACCCTTGCCCTTTGTGGTATTCATAATAACCGCAGTGGGCTTGTCCTTGGTTTCTTTAGCATTTTTAATAGCCGCTCTTATCTCGTCATAGTTATGACCGTCAATTACAACCACATTCCAGCCGAAAGCTTCGTACTTCTTATCAATGGGAGCAGAATTCATAACGTCCTTTGTTGCACCGTCAATCTGAAGGCCGTTTACGTCAACAAAGATGCAAAGATTATCAAGCTTATAATGGCTTGCGTACATTGCCGCTTCCCATACCTGACCTTCTTCGATTTCACCGTCACCAAGTACGGCATATACTCTGTAATCGTTTTTATAAATCTTGCCGGAAAGCGCCATACCGCAAGCGGCAGAAACACCCATACCAAGTGAGCCTGTTGACATATCAACACCGGGAACACCTTTCATATCGGGATGTCCCTGAAGGTAACTGTCTGTATGACGGAAGGTTTTAAGGTCTTCCTTAGGGAAAAAGCCTCTCTCTCCAAGTGCGCCGAAAAGAGCGGGGCTGCAATGTCCCTTTGAAAGAACAAATCTGTCCCTTTCCTCCTTCTTGGGATTTTCAGGATCAATGTTCATTTCCTCAAAATAAAGAACCGCCATAAGGTCAGCTATGGAAAGCGAACCGCCCGGGTGGCCGGCTGCCGCATGATATACTGCCGTTACAGCGTTTTTTCTAATGTTGTATGCTATTTTTTCAAGTTCTCTGTTCTGCAATTCAAACCGCTCCTTCTCGCATATGTATTTCGATAACAAGTATACCACACATTTACATTTATTTCAAGCTATTTTATGATAATAATAAATTATTTTTCAGTTGATTTTTAATTATTCAGATGCTATAATGTAAAAAACAAAAAGGAGTGTTTTAATATGGAAAAAGATTTTTGCCGCTATGCCGATGTATTTTACGGTAATGGTGAAGTTGATCATTTCCCCGAAAACGGTCCTGCTTCAAAATGGTTTTATATAAAGGCAATATGCGGAAACACCACTCCCCACGCCGTGCTTCCCTTCGGCAAGATGTCGGCAGGAGCATATAGCGGCGGATATCCTACAGGCTACGGCAACCATTGCCCCAATTCCTGCGGAGGTATATATAAGATAAGTGAAAAGCAGATGATACGAGGCTTTTCCCATCTGCATCAGTCCGGTACCGGAGCAATCGGATTTTATTATAACTACGCAATAGTAACGCCGTTTTACGGAGATATAAAGAATATAACGGAATTTCACGAAAACACAAACGAAAAAGCCGTTCCCGGCTTCTATTCAACGGATTTCAATGATGTTTCCTGCTCTTTAACCGTAAACAGTTCGACAGCTTATCATTTGTATAAATTCAAAAATCCGCGCGGGCGTGTTGCAGTTGATTTTTCCAATAACGGCATATTAAAGAAATTAGGGACAGCATATAACTCTTCGATAGAAGATGCATCCCTGAAACTTACTCAGAAAGGTGAGGTTCTCTTTGAAGCGGTGCTTTCCGGAGTAAAGCTTTATTTTGCCGTTAAAGCAGAAGGCCGCTATGTAAGATGTGAGCTGTTTGAAAATTTATGCGAAACAATTTCTGATTCCTTATCTGTCAGTGATGTATCCGAAAGCTTCGGTGCGGTTTTCGATTTCGAGGGAGATGAAATCACCTTAAAAGTTTCTTATTCTACAATAAGCTCTGCCAAAGCTCTTGAAAATATAAATAACAGCACGGAATCATTTTCAGAAGCGGCAGAAAATGCCTATAATACATGGAACGGACATCTTTCAAGGATAGCCATAGAAACTGACGATGAAGAGTTAAAAGAGAAGTTTTATTCAAACCTTTATCACAGTCTTATTAAACCTGTAGATATGTCGGGAGAAGAGCTACTTGGAATAAAAAATGAGCTCGTAACGGATTTTGCTACGCTGTGGGATCAGTATAAAACATCCCTTCCGCTTATCATGGCATTTTATCCCGATATGGCTGAAAAGATTGCAAAAGCACTGATTAATACAAGCGAAACCTTAGGAAGAATCCCCTGCTCCATAGTTCTTGCCGACAAATTCCCTTGCGAAGAGCAGGCAAAGATGCTGGGAATCATAACTCTTCTTAATGCCTGCCACTATGGGGTAAAAGGAATTGACAAAAAAACTGTTACAGATTGTATAAGACGTGAGCTTTCGCTTGACTCAAATAAAGACTTTATTAAAAACGGTACTTTTGAAAGGGCGACTCATATACTTGATATGGCAGATGCCTGCATATGTACTTTTGATATTACAGATGATGAATCACTTAAAACCGAACTTTTGCACCTTGCATCAAACTGGATTAATGCATATGATAAAAAAGACGGACTTTTAACCGAAAATTCGATATATTACGAAGGTGACCGTTACACCTACTCCTTCAGACTTCATAAATATATGGATGAGCGTGTAAAGCTTGCAGGCGGAAAGGAAAGCTTTTCCGGACTCCTTGATGACTTTTTCGGATTTGGAAAAGAAAGTCTTAAACAGATAACACATCAGGGTGCTGACAGGGAAATATCAGAAACTGCTTACCACCGTTTCCAGGGCTTTAATAACGAATGTGACTTAGAAGCACCATATGCATACATATATGCAGGAAGGCACGACAGATTATGTGAAATAATCCACGCGTGCGTTACTGACTCTTATAAAACCGGCAAAGGCGGACTTCCCGGAAATAATGATTCCGGCGGACTTTCTGCCTGCTTTGTATGGAATGCTCTCGGTCTCTTCCCTGTTCCGGGTACCGGAGAATTCCTGTTGGGCTCTCCTCATATTAAAAAAGCCGAAATAAAGCTTTCAAGCGGAAAAGATCTTTTCATTACTGCAGATAATTTATCACCTGAAAATTATCAGGTTGAATCCATTGCCTTTAACGGAAAAACAATCGAAAACTATACCCTTTCTGCAAAAGAACTTATGCAAGGCGGAAAACTGGAATTCAAGATGAAATAAAACACAATGGAGTTGATTAAATGAAAGCTACTTTTTATGTTACCGATCAAAGCGGTAAGAGACTTACGAAAACCGTTGAAGATAATATGCAGTATAAAAATACCGATATAATAGAAGAACAGGGCCATCCGGGAGATGTTGAATCTCGTCTTATTAACATTCACAGCGATGTTGAGCTTCAGACCTATGGCGGTATGGGCGGCGCATTCAGTGATACCGCTGCAGCCGTATGGTCGGCTATGCCCGAAGATAAAAAATCAGAACTCGAAAAGGCAT
>JAUNRD010000495.1 GCA_030535815.1 Clostridia bacterium | reverse complement strand
TCAAAGCCCTTTGGTAAATATAAATGAATAGGGAGCCTAGGCTCCCCATCGTTATAATATGTAGCTATATCAGGCTTTATTTCTTTATTAAAGTCTAACATCCTATTATCTCATTAACTACGGCTTTCATCTTATCTTCGTTTTCAGCCATATCACGAACAAGCTTAAACTGATTTCTCGCACGGTCAATATTATGATCAGGGCGGTGAATTCTGAAATATGTATCACCGTTTAAGTAGTCGGTTAAGAATCTGATTCCGCACTCATATGTTAAAAGCTTTGCTGAGAAAGGAAGAAGGTCAATTTCCGCAGGAGTTAAGATATCCTTTGTTTCCTGAAGGAAGCCCTTTGCAAACATTTCAAAAGCCTTTAAATCAAAGTTAACCTTTGAAAGATCCGCCTCATCCTCTGCCGCAGTTGAAGCACCCATTCTTAATGTGTCACCGAAGTCATAAAGAGCACTGCCCGGCATAACTGTGTCCAAATCAATAACTGCAACAGCTTCGCCTGTAACTGCGTCAAATAAAATGTTGTTAATCTTTGTGTCGTTATGAGTAACACGAACAGGAATCTCGCCTGTTTCAATTTTGTTTGTAACAGTGTCAGCAAACGCTGCACACTCTAAAGCAAAGTCGATATCTTCCTTAACAGATGCAGCTCTGCCTGCTATATCTTCTTCTATTGCCTTCTTTAAGGCTTCAACACGCTTTGGTGTGTGATGGAAGTCAACAATAGTTTCGTGAAGAATTTCTGCAGGGAAATCGTCAAGCATTTTCTGGAATCTACCAAAGCCTACACCTGCATTAAATAAGTCTTCATAAGTCTTATCGTCTTCAACTGTCTTTGTGTCACCGATAAACTTATAAACTCTGAAGTAGTTATCTTCATCAAACTTATATAAATCCTCACCAGTCTTTGTCTTCATAACAGTTAAAGTTTCACGGTCAGGATCTCCGCCTGCAGCCTCAATCTTCTTTCTGATAAACTTTGTAACGTTATCAATGTTTTCCATAAGCTTATATGGATCTTTAAATACGTTTGTGTTTATCCTCTGAAGAATATACTTTGGCATATCTGTGCAGTATGTGCTATTGATATGACCGTTACCATAATTGCTGATACCGGAGTTTATATCAAATTTTAAAAGTATCTCGTGTAAATTGATTTCCATTTTTCTTACCTCACGATTCTCTGCTTTTAGCATATTTTAGTTAAGTATATCATATATCCTCTCTTTTTGCAATAGCAAAAATCCTTAGAAATAACAGAAAAATCACAGCTATAATATTATAAAAACTCTATTGCCATAAGAAAATATATTATTTTTATAAATTTTTAGGAACAATCTTTCCATAAAAATCAATTTTCCGTCTAAAAAGCGCAACAATTCACAAAAATATATCATTGAAAAATGAAGAATTTTTGGGTATAATCAAATTAAGAGGTGATAATATGCTATATCAGAAATTACATTTGGGCGAAACTCCATATATATTAGGATATAACCCTGAACCCAGCTTTCCGGAACACAAGCACCCTGAAATTGAACTTTTCTTCTGCACAAAAGGTTCCTATGACCTTACTATAAACAAGAAGAAATATACGGTCAACGAGGGGGACCTTGCAATAATCGGTTCTATGCTTTCCCATGAGTTTTACGGTTCAACAGATACAAGCGCCTCCTCCTTCTTCATAGAAATTGGGCCTGCTATGCTTGGAAATTA
>JAUNRD010000494.1 GCA_030535815.1 Clostridia bacterium | reverse complement strand
ATCTCCGCCATCATCGCCCATATATTTCTTTACCAAAAACGGCTCGATTATAACCAACTTGGCATCAGGATTCTTCTCCATCGCTTCAAAAAGCATTCTGTCATAAACAAACTTGAATTTTTCCTTGTCTGCACCCCTGCCCATTCTCAATTGGAATCCGATATCATTTATACCATTCATAACACTCAAAATGTCATAGTCAATATTTAGAGTATCTTCAATCCACCTTGAATACATATCGCAAATGCGATTGCCCGAAACTCCTCTGTTATATACCCTAACTTCAGGATTATCGCACACAATCCTTGCCGCCAACAAATTTACATACCCCATACCCAAGTCGGTATTGGCATCTAAAACATCTCTGTTTCTTCCGGCATCTGTTATTGAATCTCCCTGGAATAAAATATTCATCATTTTGCCTCCTAAATTTTTTTCATATATGAATTATATCACAAAAAAACATTTTGTCAACTATCCCTTATAACTCTACCCAAAGTAGGTTGCAAAACATAGGACTATGGTGTAAAATATAGAAAAAAGCAAGGAGAGAATATCATGGCTTATGTGACCGGAAAGACCATTAAAGAATTAAGAGAAAAGTGTAATCTTACCCAAAAGGAACTTGCAGATAAGATAAATTTAAGCGACAAAACAATCTCCAAATGGGAGACAGGCCGAGGTCTTCCCGATATAGGTATTATCGAGGATTTGGCCAAAGCCTTGGGAGTTTCTATAGCCGAGCTTTTAACAGGCGACTACAAGAAAAACGATAACCAATCGGCAAATATGAGGAAGATGAATATATACATCTGCCCCATTTGCGGAAACATTATTACCGCCCTTGGGAAAGGCTCTTTTTCCTGTTGCGGAATCAATTTAATTGAACAGGAAACCGAGGAATGCGACGACGAGCATTTAATACAGTTAGACTCGGTAGAGGACGAACACCTTGTAACCATAAACCACCCTATGAGCAAGAAGCATTACATCTCATTTGTTGCATACATCACTCCAGGATGTGCCGAGATTACAAAACTATACCCCGAGCAGGATATAGTGGTACGCTTTAAGCGAAAGGGCCACGGCGTGTTTTACGCCTACTGCAATAAACACGGGTTATTTAAAAAAGTAAAATAAAAGGGAGTGCTAAACACTCCCTTTTATTTTATGACAACACTATAATTCTTACTCTTCCGCCAACAGATGAATCGTAGGTATAAAGTGCAACCTGGTATTCATCTTTTAATTCTTCAAATTCGTCTTGGGTAATCATATTAAAAACCGCCGAATCAGGGGTCTTTTTAAGATAAATTTCCACTTTATCAGACATCTGATACGATTTTCCACCAATATCCACATAAGCACCTGAAATTTCAACATTTCCTCTGCCGGTAATCTCAGCAAGCGGGGTCATGGAAACAACGCTTCTTCCGTCACTTTCAATTCTGACAACCTGACCCGCCTCAACGCTATAGGCAGTACCGTTTGTTGAAAAGGAAACAGTATTCCCCTTGGTTATATATTCATAACTTCCCGAAATAGTTCTGTCGTCACTATTACTTGTTGCCTTTGTCACAATGCCGTAGGTGTGCATATCTCCCGTTACATCATTTAAAATCAACGATTTGATTTTTCCGTCCGATGTCTTTTCTACATATAAAATATTCGTATCAGAAAGTGTTATTCCATCCAATCTTTGAGGATATACCGATGCAAAAACC
>JAUNRD010000077.1:3125-7622 GCA_030535815.1 Clostridia bacterium | reverse complement strand
GATGAAACAATATCTCTTGAGTACAAAAAAGAATGGTTTTTGGAGGAGATTTTATGACGGATAATATTATCGAATTAAATAAAGAATCAGAGCAGTTTGTGCTTCAGGCGGGAAAAGAAAGATCGAGAATGAATTTCGGAAAGGTTTTTGGGGATAAGTATATGCCTCTTACCTTTGTTCACGCATCTGATATGCACGCAGTTACCGATAACTGGAACAGAATGGTTGAATATGTGAACTATTACAAGGATTATATAGGTTTCGTTCTTCACACCGGCGATTACTGCGGAGGCGATCAGACAGTATATAAGGATCTCTATGCAGAAGGGGACAAATGCGAGAAGATAATTTATCAGACCAACGGAAATCACGATTGCTTCCCGGGTGATTACCCCTGGCACTTAGCTGAAAAGGAAAGCGTATATAAGCTTTTGTTCAATCATATAGAAAACTGGGATGTTAATTTTATGGATATTCCTCATTCCATGAGCTATTATAAGGACTTTTCTGAATCCAACATAAGAATGATTGCACTTGATGATTATTATGACACATGGGAGACAAGGGTATGGCTTCGCGGAGTTCTTTCCGATGCATTGGAAAAGGGACTTCACGTATTTACCGCACAGCACGAAAGAACGGGATATATCGAAGAAAACTTCGGAACAAAATATACATCTTTAGATGATTACAGAGCTATTCATAAAGCCTATGAACGTTCCAGAACCGCTTATGACTTCGATCACAGATGCAGAGTTTTATATGAGGATATAATTTTAGAATTCATCGAAAACGGAGGAAGCTTCATATGCAACTTTGCGGGACACGAGCACTATGACGAGTTCGGTCTTACAGACAAGGGCGTGCTTAACGTGGTTGTGCAAAACGGCACATACTGGGATGCCCACGGCGATATGAAGAGAGTAAAGGGCACAAAGAGCTATGACTGCTTTAATGTGGTCGGTATCGATACAGAGCTTGGGCTCTTAAAGATAATAAGAATCGGTGCAGATGTTGACCACTATATGAGAAAGAAAACTGCACTTTGCTTTGACTATGTAAATAAGAAGATAATTTCCGAAGCATAAAAGGAGAAAAGATATGGATACTATTACATTAACTAAAAAACTTACAATGAAAAAGCAGTATGACGTTATTGTCTGCGGTGGCGGTGTCGCAGGTGTTGCGGCGGCGGTTACTGCGGCAGGCGAAGGTCATTCTGTTCTGATTTTGGAAAAGTCAAATATCCTTGGCGGTCTTGCAACACTTGGACTCATAAATCTTTTTGTTCCTATGTGTAACGGACGCGGTAAGCAGATTATATTCGGCTTATGTGAAAAATGGGTGCGCCTCAGCGCAGAGGTGGGATTTGATACAATTCCCGAAGAATGGAAAAACGGTGAGCCTGCCGAGCCCACAAACGTAAGATATATCCAAAGGTTTTCCCCCGATATTTTCGCCCTTCAGCTTACTGAAGAAATCGTTAAATCCGGTGCGGACATTCTCTTTGACTGCATCGCCTGCGAGCCTGTTATGGAGGGCAAAACATGCAAGGGTGTTATTACGGAGAGCAAATCCGGCACCGAGTATTACGGATGTAAGATGTTAATCGACGTAACAGGGGACTGTGACGTGCTCCGTCACGGCGGAGTTCCCGTTGTTCCCGGCGAAAACTTCTTCACATATATGGCGAAAATGATAACTCTTGAATCCTGCGAAAGGGCTGTAAAGGAAAAAAATATTTATCGCGCCTTTACGGGAATTTCGGGAGGCGGTGTAAACCTTTTCGGCGACAATCAGCCCGAAAACGTTCCCAAGTGGTCAGGTCTTACGGTTGAAGAGGTAACGGACTATCTTGTAAGAAATCAGCTTTTGGTGCTTAAGAGATTAAAGGGAACAGACCGCTTTGCCCGTGAAATAACTCACCTTCCTTTTATGCCGCAATTTCGTACCACCTGCCGTCTTGACGGGGACTATGCATTAAAGGTCAGCGATGCATATAAGCATTTTGATGACTCAATCTGTGCTATAAACGACTTTGAGCACAGAGACCACCTCTTTGAAGTGCCCTTAAGATGCATAACAAGAAAGGACTATCCCAATATGCTGACAGCGGGAAGGTCAGCATCAGGCGAAGGCTATGGCTGGGATGTTTTAAGAGTTATTCCGCCTGCGATTATCACAGGTCAGGCGGCGGCACATACTGCGTGTATGGCATTAAGGGACAAGGTTAATGCGGCAGATGTCAATATAACTAATCTTCAGAAAAAGCTTGAAAATGCTGATATTATGGTTCATTTCCCCGACGAATATGTGCCGGAGGATAAAACCGTTGTTATTCACGGAAAAAATACGGCGGAGATTGACGGCGGACATATGTAATAAAGCGGAAGTGTAAAAGATGGATGCAAACGAAAAAAAGTATAAAATGATGACCGAAACTCCTGTAGAGCCTCTTATATTGCGCCTTGCAGTACCCACCATAATAAGTATGCTTGTTACGGCGTTTTACAATATGGCGGACAGCTTTTTCGTAGGAAAGCTGTCCACGGAAGCGACAGCGGCGGTTGCGGTTGTGTTTTCCCTTATGGCGGTAATTCAGGCGCTTGGGTTTTATTTCGGTCACGGCTCCGGTAATATTATTTCAAGAGAGCTTGGAAAAAGAAATTACGACGAAGTGTCCTATGTGGCATCAACGGGATTTTTCTCTGCGGTATTTGTGGGAATTATCCTTTGCGTTACAGGGATTATCTTTGCACCGAGCCTTGCAAAAATGCTTGGTGCAACGCCTACTATTATCAACGAAGTAATAAGCTATATGCGTATTATTTTATTCGGAGCACCTTTTATGATGGCATCGTTTGTATTAAACAATCAGCTTCGCTATCAGGGAAGTGCGGTTTATGCAATGGTGGGAATTGTAACCGGTGCCGTTATAAATGTAGTGCTTGACCCTGTGCTTATATTCCGCTGTGGTATGGGCGTAAAGGGTGCGGCTGTCGCCACCGTAATAAGCCAGTTAATAAGCTTTTGCCTTTTACTTGTCGGAATGAGTAAGGGAAGTGCCATAAAGCTTTCAATTAAAAACTTCAGGATTGATTTTTACTATCAGAAGGAAATATTCAAATGCGGTTTACCCTCACTTTTAAGACAAGGGCTTGCCAGCGTATCAACTATGATACTTAATCATGCGGCAGGCGCATATAACGATGCGGTAATTGCGGCAATAGGAATTGTTTCCAGAGTTTCAATGTTTGCAAATTCGGCTCTCATAGGATTTGGACAGGGCTTCCAGCCTGTTGTAAGCTTGAATTACGGTGCAAGGCGTTTTGACCGTGTAAGAAAATCCTTCTGGTTTTGTGTAAAAGCGTCATTGGGCTTTCTTATAATAATATCGGCAATCGGCTTTTTCTTCTCAGGAGAAATAGTGGAAGCCTTCAGAGACGATGCCGAGGTTATAAAAATCGGCTCATTTACCTTAAAGGCATATGCTCTGGCATTTCCGCTTAATTCGATTATCGTAATGTGCAATATGCTTTTCCAGTCAACGGGAAAAACTGTTTCTGCATCCTTTATGGCATCGGCAAGACAGGGACTTTTCTTGATTCCCTGCATATGGATTTTAGACGGAGTCTTCGGTCTTACGGGCCTTCAGCTTTCTCAGTGCATCACGGATTTTCTGACCTTTGCATTTGCAATTCCGCTTTTAGTAAACTATCTTAAAAATCTATCAAAAGAAGAAAGGGCTCATAAAAATGAAAGTATTGCTTGATAAAAATAAAAACTTCTACAAGGGAAATATGCATTGTCACAGCACCCTTTCGGACGGTACGTTTACACCGGAAGAGCTTAAAAAAATGTATAAGGAAAAGGGTTACAGCTTTCTTGCCATAACAGACCACGAGCACGTAAACAATAATTCCTATCTTGACGATGAAGATTTTTTGACCATAACAAGTGCAGAATATGCCATAAAGGAGTTTCCTAAAGAGTCCACATTGGTTAATCTTAATATGAAGGTCTGCCATCTTAACATCTATGCGAAAAAACAGAATAATGACTATTCTGTTTGCTACAATTCGGTGCTGGACCACTTTTCCAAAGGGAATAAGATAAATAAAGACGATACCGACTATGACAGAGTTTACGGAAAAGACGGAATAAACGACCTTATTAAAAAGGCCAACGAGGCAGGCTTTTTCGTTGCCTACAATCATCCGAGATGGTCTCTTGAAAACTATGGCGACTACGGCGGATATGAAGGACTATGGGGAGTTGAAATTTTCAATACCAGCGTAAACGACGGGGGACTTTACGAATACGATATAAATGTGCTTGACGACTTTTTAAGGGACGGAAAGAGAATCTTTGCAACCAGCGGTGACGATAACCACAATCATAACAAGGATAATCCTTTAAGCGATTCATTCGGCACATTCCTTATGGTAAATGCCGAAAGCCTCACGTATGATAATATTATAAATGCCCTTCTTAAAG
>JAUNRD010000077.1:2294-3115 GCA_030535815.1 Clostridia bacterium | reverse complement strand
GTTGATTTTTATACATCAACAGGGCCTGTAATTGAAGAGCTTTATATAGATGACGGCAAGGTTTACATAAAGTGTTCGCCTGCTTCAAAAATCACCTTTTCAACTAAAGGCAGAAGAACGGCAAGATGCGATGCGAAAGATGCACCCCTTACGGAAGCAGTGTTTGAAATAAAAGAGAGAGACGAATATATAAGACTTGACGTAATTGACGAAAATGGAAGACGGGCAAACACTCAGGCGTATTTTATAGGTGAATTGTAAAATAAAAAGATGAGGCAAAGCCTCATCTTTTTATTTGCAGGAAATGGAGGTATAGGGCGCAAGCTCCAAGCGGATATAATAGCCCTTATCGTGCTTGCATACGGGGCAGATTTCTGGAGCTTCTTTGGAAGAAACAATGTTTCCACAATTTAAGCAAACCCAGTCGCAGGTAACATCGGAAATGAAAAGCTGATTTTTTTCCATAAGGTCTGCAAGGTAGGAAAAACGGTCGCCGTGAGTTTTTTCGATTTCGGCAATGTTTGAAAAGGTGGCGGCAATCTGAGAAAAGCCTTCTTCCCGTGCGGTTTCCGCAAAGGACTTATAAACATCGTCGTGCTCTTCATATTCGTTGTGCTTTGCGGCACGAAGAAGCTTGATTACAGAATCGTGGATATCAACAGGGTAGGTTCCTGTTATTTCTATGTTTTCTCCGCTTAAGTCCTTTAAGAAGTTATAAAAAACTTCGGCGTGCTCCTTTTCCTGGCAGGCGGTAAAATCAAACACCGCTGAAATTACATAAAGATTTGCCTGCTTTGCCTGGCTTGCGGCAAAGGTATAGC
>JAUNRD010000077.1:0-2284 GCA_030535815.1 Clostridia bacterium | reverse complement strand
CCTGCCAGCTCCTGCAAGTGATTATAAAAGATTTCCGCATGCTCCTTTTCCTGATTCGCCGTGAAAGAAAATACCGCCTCAATGACGTGCAGTTTCTGTTCCTTTGCCTGCTCTGCGGCAAAGGTATAGCGGTTTCTCGCCTGGGATTCGCCTGCAAAGGCTTTCATTAAATTTTCTTTTGTTTTTGAATTATTGAATTCTGACATAGTAATCCTCCTTTTTAATAAGTATTGGCAAAAAGAAGGAGAATTATACAAAGAAAGCGGTGTGAGCCTCACACCGCTTTCTTGATTGTTATTTTGCACTTTTTATTGTAACTGTCCTTGTGTCGTTGTCCCATCCTACTTCGGCACCCAAAGCCTCGGAGATTGCTCTTACGGGAACCAATGTTCTTCCGTCGGTTATAAAGGGAGCGACATCAAGCTCTGTTCTCTTTATTTCGCCGGTTGCCACATTACAGAGCATTAAAACCTTAGCATCGATCTTAAGGTCAATTATTTTCTCACGGTAGGTTGCGCGGATCATCTGAGAATCCGGAATCCAGGTAACAGATGCGCCAAGCTCTTCGAAAATAACACGCATGGGAACCATGGTACGACCTTCAACTATTGTGGGAGGGACATCGCTTTTAAGTGCTTTCCCGTCAACAATAATGGAAATGTCGGACGCCGATACACATAATGAGAGAATGAGGCAGAACGCCATTAAGAGGGGAAGGAGCTTTTTCATAATACCAATCCTTTCAAGAATAAAATAAAACCACTCTTAAAGATATGATACCACAGTTTTTCTTTTCTGTAAAGAAAAATATCGGCAGATTTTATCCGCCGATATTTTTAATTTATTTAAGATTTATTGTGACGGTCTGTGTTTCGCCGTCCCATGATACCTTGTAGCCCAGGTTTTCGGAGATAAATCTTAAAGGAATCAAGGTTCGTCCGTCAATAATTACGGGAGGAGCATCCATAACTGCGGCTTTACCGTTTACAAAAGCCTCGGGGTTATCGATTATAACAACTACTTCGTTTGAGTCAGTTTTTACTGTGGCGGCTCTTTTTTCTCCGTCCCATAAAATTTCAGCGCCTGCGATTTCAAATATTCCTCTTACGGGAACATAGGTGCGCCCCTCTCTGATAATGGGAGCAACATCAAACTGAACGGGCACGTCGCCTTCGCCCGTAACCTTTGTGATTGTGCTGTTGCCTATTGTAAGTCTGATTTCAGAGACTTCATTCTTTGCGGAGGCGGATTTTCCGGGATATATATAAAATTCTGACATTGCGGCATAGCCGTTTACGGTTTCGGTAAATACAAATTTAAGCTTTCGCAAGGTTACATTTTTGCCGAATTCTATCGTCTGGGATTTTAATGTAAGGGCATCTCCTGCTCTGTCAAAGCTTCCGCTTTTTATAAGTTCATATTCGTCATCCCCGGCAGCGGATGCATAAATTTCGTACTTTAAGGGATAGCCGTTGGCATCGGTGTATGAATCGAAACCAACACCGGAAACCTCGGCTTTTTCAGGAAGCAGTATTTCGAAGTGGTGGGGAGGAGTTTTAATCTTGATGTCTGCAACAAAGCTGGTGGCCGTGCTTCCGTCAACGAGGTTATAAGGATTTCCTCTCGTTCCTTCAATGCTTGATGCTGTGATTGTCCACTTGCTTCTGTCTGAAAGAATTTCGTCCATAACGCCGGAAACATTAACCTGATAGCTTGCAAGAACTTTGTCATTATACTTTATGCGGGCAACGGTTTTGCCTTCGCCAACACCTTTAAGTGTAAAGGTGTCATTGTCAAAGGAGGCGATGCTTTCATTGTCAACGCTGACTGTAAGGTTAAAGCTTGCATTGAAATATGTGGTGGTTGAAACAGGAACAGCCAGAACGCTTTCATTTACCTTCAATGTGAAGCCTTCCATCGGCACTTCGTTTCCGTCATAGCCGAAAAGTGCGGCACACTCCGGAACAGCATTGGTTTTGTTCATAATGTCTGCTATCACATCGCCTGCCTCGTCGCCAAGCTCGTTATAGCCCTTCTGTCTGTGATGAAGGTCCGGCTTGACTTCTGCATAGGTTGAGGGGCGGTCATAACCGTAGTATGCCTTGAATGCTTCTGCATCGGGATATTTTTCGGTAAAGTAGTCGCTTACTCCTTCATTGGTGCGCCATATATCTGTGTTCATTATAAGGTATATGTTCTTATGCTCTTCCTTTGCGGAGTTGCCGAGATAGAACTGTGAAAGACGGGGGCCTGACATATAAAAGTCCTTATCACCATTTGAATT
>JAUNRD010000493.1 GCA_030535815.1 Clostridia bacterium | reverse complement strand
TTTGACACAGTAATGTGCCAAAATCGTGGATTTTGGGCGATTTATCTCTAAGAAGTACCGCCGTTGCACACCCTTTTATTTTTATTCTGCTGTCTGCTCAATTACCGGGGAAACATAAGGCCTATTAACTTCTTCCTGCTGAGCGTAATGGGACTGTTTTTCCTTTTTATAATCTATAATGGCATCTGCACCTAAGAATATTCCTATGATAATTGCAATGGATAGAAGAGCCATGATAATGAAAGAAGCGGATGAAATTGAGCCTTTGGATGTTACCGCTTTTTCCGTACCGCACTTTGTGCAGGTATCAATTCTGTTTTTCTGACCGCAATTAGGGCATTTCCACATAAATAATCCTCCTTTAAATTGAAATTAATTAACTTGTTAACTAATCCTTGTTATCATAATATCACACAAGAAAATATAAGTCAATATATTGACTTATATATTTTTTTTTAGTATACTTAAAAGGAGGTGATAATATGTTATTTAATAAGTATAAACTGAATGTTTATCAGACCATAAAGCTTGCTAAAACCTGGATGCAAGGGGTTGTCAACTATATAAGCGATATCGAATATTTCCCCTGTGAATACAAAACCAATTCAGATGTTCCTTATGGCGATGAACGTTTTGTTCCGCTTTCGGGAAAAATTCCCGGTGGAAAGGACAACCATTCCTGGATACACTTTAAATTTAAAACGGAGGATGCGGAAAAATACCCCCATCATAAGCCCTATTTAAGGGTGAGAACCTCAAATATCGGCACCTGGGATGCATTAAATCCCCAGGGTATGCTGTATCTTGACGGGCACCTTGTGTCCGGCCTTGATATCAACCACACCGAATATCCTCTGGAGTTTTCAAAGGAATACGATGCTTACATTTATTTCTACACAGGAATGAATGACTGCCCCGCTTATGATTTCAATGCGGGAGTTCAGTATCTTGATACTTTGATTGAAAAGCTTTATTATGACTTGAGCGTGCCCTATGATGCGTCAGAGTGTTTTTCAGAGGACAGCGACAGAAGTATGCTCATCATGAAATATCTTGAAGAGGCTTGCCTCATGATTGATATGCGTAATATCGGAAGTGAGGAGTTTTACGACAGCATAAGAAAGGCTGACGAATTTCTGGAGACCGAGTTTTACGGAAAGGTCTGCGGTGAGGATAACACTCTCTGCGAAAAGGTTGCATTAATCGGTCACACTCATATCGACGTGGCGTGGCAGTGGACCTATGCACAGACCAGGGAAAAAACTCAGCGAAGCTTTGCAAACGTACTTTCGCTGATGAATCAGTATCCCGAATTCAAATTTATGTCAAGCCAGGCTCAGCTTTATAAATATCTTAAGGAAGAAGATCCTAATACCTACGAGCGTGTTAAAGAGGCAATAAAGGAAGGCCGCTGGGAAAGTGAAGGCGCAATGTGGGTTGAGGCTGACTGTAACTTAATCGGCGGCGAAAGTATGATCCGTCAGGTTACAACGGGCAAGAAATTCTTTAAGGACGAATTTGGAGTTGACCATAAAATTCTCTGGCTTCCCGATGTATTCGGCTACAGCGCAGCAATGCCTCAGATTCTTAAAAAAGCCGGTGTTACAAGCTTTGTAACCTCGAAAATAAGCTGGAACGAGGATAACAAAATGCCCTTTGACACCTTCTGGTGGAAGGGTATTGACGGCAGCGAAATGTTCACCTATTTCATAACTGCACAGGATCACGGCTCCCCT
>JAUNRD010000492.1 GCA_030535815.1 Clostridia bacterium | reverse complement strand
AAGGCGACGTGGCTTTATCAAATCTTGCAGAAGAGATGGCGGATTTCTTCTCTTACAGAAGAAACGCCACTGGACATATATATCCTGAAAGATGGACCTGGATTGAAACCTTCCCTCAGATGGCACGGGGCGTTAAGACCGATGACGGAAGACCTGAATTTGTTGCAGTTGGCGTTTCCAAAAACTCCGGCTATGTGGGAATAGGCAGCTGCGCCAGCGACCCCTATGCAATGGGAAGAGCATATTCTGCACCCTTTGGCGAGGATTACAGGGAAGAGGCTATAAGGGAAGCATACTATTACAGAGAAGAGGCATCACTTGCCTTGGATTATGATCCCCACTTCATTATGTTTGACGGATGGAATGAGCTTAAGAGTGACTTATACAGAAACTACGGCGGATACGACATTGCATTCCCGGACACATTCGACTCCGATAACAGCCGTGATATGGAGCCTGTAAGGGGACTTCTTAAGGACGACTGCTACAATATGTTGGTTGACGTAATAAGAAAATATAAGGGCGTTCGTCCCGCACCTGTTGCATCAGGCGAAATTACAATCGATATTAACGGAGATGCATCGGCATGGGCAAATGTTACTCCCGAATTCTTAAACTATAGCGGAACTGACAGAACCGGAACGGATGCTTACACAAGCGACAGAACAGAAGAACTTAAAACATACGATACAAAAATCGCAAACAGAATAATTTCCTCCAAGGCGGCTCGCGATGCCGATAACTTCTATTTTATGGTAAAAGCCGACAAGGCTATAACAATGGGAGACGGTGCGCTTCAGCTTTTAATCAATACGGACAGAAATGCGGCAACAGGCGAAAACGGCTATGATTACATTTTGGGACGCAAGGTAGGATCGGTTGAAGCGATTGTAAAAGGAGAAATTGGCTTTACATATAACGAAGTCGGAAAGTATGAGTACACTGTAAAAGACGATGTGATTCAGATTAAAATGCCCAGAGCCTTAATTGGTGAAACAGGCAAGGTTGAAATGGAATTAAAGTGGGTATCGGGAGCATTTTCCGATATACTTGACCTTTATGCAAACCTTTCTTCTGCTCCGATAGGAAGATTTAACTACCTCTTTATCGAGGAAGCACAGAAGGCACTTACCAAAGATGAACGTGCAATGATGAAAAACTCCACCCTCATTCAGGCGGGCAATACAAAGATGATTGCAAACGGCGGTATTGTGGACGTTTACGAGGCTGATACAAGAGTTGCGCCCTTTGAAATGAACGGCACAGCCTATGTACCCCTTAAAACTCTTGAAGAAATCATCGGCTGGGGCAAATCTAAAACAGAATATGATTATCTTTCAAACATTTTATACATTTATAACTACGAACTTGACCTCACAACAAGAGAATACAAGGAAAACAACTGGTATTACACCATTGTGGGAACAAATGAAGCTTACAAAAACGGAAAAGCGGCAAATATGACAAACCCCGTAGTAACGGCAAACGGAATGTTATATGTTCCTCTTTCCGTGTTTACGGATTTAATAGGGCGCAATGTAAGAGCCCTTGGTAACGGATGCTACCTTGTGGGAGATGCAGGCGCGAAAGAGGCAAATGCGCTTCTTTCCTACATAAACTGATGAAAGGAGAGAATTAAAATGAAAAAAATATTAGCTATTTTACTTGCAGTGATGACACTCGAATCGCTTTTTACAATTCCCTCATTTTCTTCTTCAAGGCGTTTGAAAGTTCCGACAAGT
>JAUNRD010000076.1 GCA_030535815.1 Clostridia bacterium | reverse complement strand
AATGTTTTCAAAAACATTGAGATGCGGGAAAAGTGCATACTTCTGGAAAACGGTGTTTACTCTTCTTTTATAGGGTGGGATATCCTTTATATCCTTTCCCTCGAATAAAACGTTTCCGTCTGTGGGAGTATCAAAACCCGCAATGATTCTGAGAGTTGTGGTTTTACCGCAACCGGACGGACCTAAAAGCGTTAAGAATTCGTGCTTATTAATCTTGAGATTGATGTTTTTTAAAACACCCTCGCCATCAAAATCCTTAGACACATTAACTAATTCAATGATAGCCTCTTCCAATGTATCTGCCCCCTTTTTTCTTGTCGGAAGAATAAAATATATGGTTTCGTTCCGACGGCATACTATATGAAGCGAAAACTTATGTATACACAATATCCGCAACATACACTATTATAACATAATATATGTTTTTAAAGCAAAAGTCAATAATAAAAACGATTTATTTAAAAAATTTTCATTATTATGTAGAATATTTTCTTACTTTGTGGTATTATAAAAAAGAACGGAGGAATTTTTATGAAAGAGATATTGAAAAATCTTGATTATCTTAATCTTCTGGCAAAGGATTATCCGACAATTAAAGCGGTGGGCGCTGAGATTATAAATCTTTCGGCGATACTTAACCTGCCGAAAGGGACCGAGCATTTTGTAAGCGATCTGCACGGAGAATATGAAGCGTTTTTGCATGTGCTTAAAAATGCTTCCGGGGTAATAAAGACAAAAATAAATATGCTTTTCGGGGATACTATGAGCGATAAGGAAAAGGAAATGCTTGCAACCCTTGTCTACTACCCGGAAAGAAAGCTCTATTACCTGAAGCAGAAAAAGGTTGTTACTGATGAGTGGTTTGAAACTACATTGGAGCATCTTTCTGACTTGTGCCGTCTTGTCTCGTCGAAATACACCCGTTCAAAGGTAAGAAAAGCCATGCCCAGGGAATTTTCCTACATTATGGAGGAGCTCCTTCATACTCCCGAGGCGGAAATAAACAAGCACGAGTATTATGCGGAAATTATCCGTTCCGTAATTGAAACAGGCTTTGCGGAGGAAATGATAACCGCTCTGTGTGTGCTTATAAGAAGGCTTTCTGTTGACCATTTACATATTCTTGGGGATGTTTTTGACAGGGGACCCAGAGCCGACATCATAATGGAAGAGCTCCTTGGATATCATTCCATTGATATGCAGTGGGGAAATCATGATATAGAATGGATTGGTGCAGCATCTGGAAACGGAGCTCTTATCTGCAATGTAATAAGGAACTCTTTAAGATATAACAATTTCGATGTTCTGGAAATTGGCTACGGCATAAATACAAGGCCGTTATCGGCTTTTGCAACGGAAGTATATAAAGATGATCCCTGTGAAAGCTTTATGCCTCTGGACTCTGAAAAGCATGTGATAAAAGGGCGGGATGCAGGTTTTACCGCTAAAATGCATAAGGCGGTTTCTGTTATGCAGTTCAAGCTTGAAGGACTGATAATAAAGAAGCATCCTGAATACGATATGGAAGAAAGAACAATGCTTGACAGCATTGATTATGAAAAGGGTGAAATCACCATAGGAGGAAAAATTTATCCTCTGACGGATAAGAGTTTTCCTACCGTTGATATAGAAAATCCCTTTAAGCTTACAAAGGAAGAAGAAAAGGTTATAAAGGCGCTTAAGCGTTCCTTCCTTCATAGCGAAAAGCTACAGAAGCACATAAGATTTATGATAAATAACGGCGGAATGTATAAGATATTCAACGGAAACCTTTTGTTTCACGGCTGTATTCCAATGGATGAAGCGGGCGCTCTTGCAGAGTTTAATATAGACGGAGAAATGCTCAAAGGAAAGGCATATCTTGATAAAGCAGATAAGCTGGTAAGGGAAGCTTATTTTTCCAAGGAAGAAGAAAAAACTGACTTTTTGTGGTATCTCTGGTGCGGAAAGCTTTCTCCTCTTTACGGAAAGGATAAATCCGCTGCCTTTGAAACCTATTTTACAGATGAAAAAGCACTTCTGCATGAAGAAAAAAATCCCTATTATCGCTTCAACGACAAAGAAGAAATCTGCCGTATGATACTTTCTGAATTTTCTCTTGACCCGGACAGCGGACATATAATTAACGGCCATGTTCCCGTTAAACGCAAAAAGGGCGAAAGCCCCATAAAAGCCGGAGGAAAGCTTTATGTAATAGACGGGGGTTTTTCGAAGGCTTACAGAAAAACCACAGGTATTGCGGGCTACACACTCATAAGCAATTCCTACGGCTTTTCAATAACGGAGCATCAGAGCTTTACATCCATTGCGGATGTAATCGAAAAGGATTTTGACCTTCATTCCGATAAAATTATGATTGAAGAATTCCCCGAAAGAATGATGGTGGGGGACACCGACAACGGCAAGAGAATTGCGGAGCGAAGAGAAATATTGAGAGAATTGTTGGAGGCTTATAAGAAAGGTTATATATCTGAACGTACGAAGTAAGGAGGAAAAAATGATAAACAAAGACACATTGGATAAACTTATAAGTGCATATAAAGATGATGCAACTATGCTGGAGATAATATTTGATCAGCTTAAGACCTTTGAGGATTATCATATGGCGATTTATACGATGGAAACAAAGGTGAAGATTTATAATTCTGAAATTTTAGGTCTGTCTGATTATCAGTCAATGGTTATGGAGCTGGACAAAAAAAGAACTATGTGCCATGACAGTGTTATTACTGCGGTAAATATTCTTAACCGCCTGGCAGAAGATAAGGGAATATCCCCTTTTTATGAGGGAACAGCGGCCTTTGAGCGCCCTTACAGAAGGGAAGTGGCAAATGCCATACTCTCTTATACAGAAGATATAATAAAACAAAGAAAATGAGCTGAAGGCTTTTAGCCTTCAGCTCGTTTTTTATACTTCATATTCCGAAAAGTGTAAGAACCGTGGCGGTAAGTGCACCGATTAAATATAAAAGCAATACCACAAAAAGGTTTTCCTTTATGTTTTTGTTAAGGCGGAAAAGAACAATAAGTCCAACGCCTGCACCGGAACAAAGTCCGCCGATTAAGGATGAAAGTGTTAAAATTCCTTCTCCTTCTATGTAAAGCTCCGTTAAAAGCACCGATGCCGCGCAGTTGGGGATAAGACCGATGATGGGGGTGATAAAGGGCTGAAGGAACTTATTTACAGAAAGCATTTCCTTTGGAACATATTCCGTAATAAAGCCTAAGATTACGGAAATTACAAATATGAACACAAAAATTTTAACCACGTGAATAAGTGTGGATTTAAGTATTCCGTCGTGACAGCTTTCGCAGTTGCCATGATAGTGGTGATGCTCCTCGTGCTCTTCCTCGCAGTGATGATGGTGAACGTGCTGCTTTTTTCTTATGAATAAATCAATTAAAAAGCCGAAAAGCACGGCGAAGATGAATTTTGCTGCAATCAGCATAAGCATTTTCGACCATAAGGAAGACTCTGAAAGAAGCATCGGGATTGCCTCGTCGCTTGTTGCGATGAATACCGCAATCAATGTGCCGAGGGAGATGAAGCGCTTTGAGTAAAGCTCCGATGCGATAACGGAAAAGCCGCACTGGGGAATACATCCGAAAAGCCCGCCAAAGAGGGGACCTGCCTTTTCCGATTTCATAAAAAGGTGGTGAGCCTTATTGTTGTTCTTATGCTCTAAATATTCAATTAAAAGATAAATTAAAAAAAGTGAGGGGAGCACCTTTAAGGTATCAAAAAATGCGTGCTCTAAAACATGTAAAATTTCGTGCATAGTTAACCGCCTTATAAAAAACTAAACTATATTTTAATGCAAAAACGTCGGATTGTCAATGTCTTAAGCAAAAAAACTTGCGGCACTGCCGCAAGTTTTTTGGTTATTATTCAATATACAGATAATCCTTTGCACCGACGGTGATATCTCCGTCAACGTATTCTGTATCGCCGTAATTGACAATTAATTTTGTTCCGTTGCCGAAGGTTACAATGCGGACATCGCCCTTTATTTCGTGCTTATCCATAGTAACTTCCTGAAGGCTGAAATACTTTTTATGTTTTTCATAGCCTTCCTTGATAACGGCAACAGTTTTCGCCATTTCTTCGCCGTCTAATGTAAGGTCGTCCTTACCAAGCCAGTTGGTGTTTGAAGCTGTGGCGGTGATGAATTTCTGATAAACATAATAGCTTAATCTTCCGCCGTATTCTGTGAACATCAACTGGTCGTTAATATCTCTTATGTTTACATTTACCGTTGCGGTTGAAACATTGTAGAGTATAAATCCGTGGTAGATAAGCTCCCAGAGGGGGATGTATTCGTCTGCCAGAGGATGGGGAGGACGGTTGTTTGAAATGTAAAATCCGTAGTCAACATATTCTTCCGCAAAGTCATAGGCACCTTCCGATGCAAAGCCACCGAAAAGCTCGTGACACATACCCATAAGCTCCTTATAATAGGAAACGGTTTCTCTTCTTGATACGGGATGTGCGGGATTTGCACATTTCATCGGCGAAATTACAGCCAAAACATCAATATAGTGAAGTCCGGAAAATCCTAAATCGGCAACCTTGGGAAGGATTTCCCTGCCGAATTCCAAAGCTTTTTTGGGGCAGAGTCTTCTTGCTCTTCCGCCGCTCCATACACCGCCTTCGTGCTCCTTGCCCTGCTCATTTAAAACCAGGTTTCCCTCGGTTTTGGGAGAGATGGGATAAGCATCGGTGGAATTTGTGTGACAAACTATGGCATAACCGTTTGCTTTAGCATAGCTTATAAGCTCACGAAGACCTTCCTCTCCGCCTAAAAGAGGCTCAACGGGGAAGGCATCGGGCCATCTTCCGTCGTGACCGGACTTGTTCCAGCCCACTAAACAAAGCTGTGCTTTGTCTATGCCTGCTGCCTTAAGCTCGTCAATAAATTTCATAACATCACGGAATGTGCAGGCAACATGCATCGGAGGTTCGTTCTCCAATGTCTGATCGGCAACGGGAGAGGGAGCGGGCTTCCAGCCCATACGGATTCTTATTTCGGGAGCATCCTTTGCATAGGCAACGGCTGCTCTTTCTTTTGATTTCTCAGTTACAGGCTTGATTTTTCCCTTTGAAATAAGGAGATTTCTGTAGTAAACTGCCATTTCGGAATATTCCGTTCCCTTGGGTAAGAGGTAGAAGTTAACGGATATATCCTCATAGGGAGCATCTCCGCCGAGGCGGACTCTGTAGCAAAGGTTATATTCGTTATCCTTTGTCCAGAGAGCCTCTGACATATCATATCTCATTCCATCGGGATAGGCAATTATGCTGAAATTATCGCGTTTTGCACCTATTAAAAGGGTGGGATTTTCATCGGAACAGAGAGTAAAATCCCCCTGAGATTTAAATCTGGTTATGATGCCCTGTCGCTGAATGGGAGAAGAAAAGAAATAGCCTTCTTCTCCTGCTTTCGCGGTGAAATAGGGAGAATGTATATCAAGATACTGACAGGGCATAACCCTTTCCTTGGGAATGGTAAGGGTTACCACATTGTCCTTCTGAGTGATTATGGCGTCTATCACTTCGCCTCTGTCATTTATGCCGTAAAACTTAGCGAAAATCATTTAAGTCAAACCTCCACTCTTCTCTCTTTCTGAAGGGTGTATTGAACTTTTTCTTAAGTACGCCCTTTTCTTCCAAGTGGACATAGCAAGCCATATCGCAGGCTCTTCCGCAGATTGAGGGAGAGTAGTTGTGTTTGATTGCAGGATAGAAGTGGATTTCTTCCAGTATTTCCTTTGCACGCTCGGGTGTTATGTCAGCTTCGCCGGCAATGATCTGGAGTCTGTCGGGAAGGTCTGCAAAAGCATCAGGAGGCATAAAGGGGTTTTTAAGACCGCAGGCACCGTTGTAGTAAACTGTGCACTTCCAGTTATCAAGTTTTCCGTCCTTGTCGATTGCCTTACCGGGGCAGGCAGCGATACACTTACCGCACTTATCGCAAAGGGAGGGAGTCTTTACCTCGTCACCTTCGATTTCGGCGTCAGTCAATACGAAGCAGTAACGGATGAAGGGACCGTATTCTTCGTTAAGCACCTTGCCGTGAAGTCCTCTTTCGCCAAGACCTGTAAGAACAGCCGCTTCGTCAAAGTCCATCTGAAGCTCCTTCTTGACGCCCTTGTAAATTGAGGTATAATCCATTTCGGGATTTGTGTCATCATCTGCTGCCATAACGGTCTGGATTCTTCTCTGAGGAAGGGCAAGGAAGCCTTCTTCTTCAAGGAAGTTACATACACGGAGGCTTGTCATGGGCATAACTGTTTCTTCGATGGTCTCAACGCCCATGGTGGAATACTGATAATAGGTTGTTCCTTCTTCAACGCCACGGTAAGAGCCGCGGAGAACTCGGAACAAAAGACCGATAACTGTTTTTGCTTCGGGCATAATTTCCTTTATAACGGAGTTTTCACCGAAACGGTCAACGGGAGCAAAGCCAACGCCGTCGGCGCCAACCTTTTTCGCAAATTCTGTTAAAGCTGTCTTCATATTCTGCCCACCTCCTTTAAGTGATCATAGCATGCCTTGTCGCACTTTTTACCGCAAAGACAGGGTGCATAGCCCTTGAATTCGGGAAGGAACTTCTTAAGCTCGGGATAAAGCTTTCTTGCACTTTCCGCATCAAAACGGTATTCACCATTTAATATTGCTTCACGGTCGGGATTGCCCTTTAAGAATTCGTCATTCATAAGGGGATTGGATTTGTGTGCACCCTTATAGTAAACTGCACACTGCCAGGTGTCAATTCCATCATCGGAAATTGCCTTACCGGGGCAGGCATTCTCGCAAAGTCCGCAGTTATCGCAGATGGATTCTTCTAATGGCTCGTCTGTTTCCAAAGGAGCATCTGTTACGATGAATGCATAACGGATGTAAGGACCGTACTTGGGAGCAAGGATGTGACCGCTACGTCCTACGTAACCGATTCCGCAGGCACGTGCTGCCTTTGCAAAGTCAATCATAACGTCGGGTGCGGGCTTTCCTTCTTCAACGGGCTCAGCCAAAGCAAGCTCGTAGGTATCAAGTACCTCGGGGTTTGTTCTCTTGTCACCCTTAATGGTCATACCGGGAACGCTTCGCTGAAGGCAGGCATCATATCCTGCATCCTCAATCATAGCACCGAGTCTGAAAAGGAATATTTCCGTAAATTCCTCGTCTATGTATTTAACACCCATTGTGGTGTACTGCATTGTCTGAACGCCGCGGTCCATTGTGTTGTAAAGTGCCTTCGGAACGGGGAAGCCGAAGCCGATAATGCACTTTGCAGCGGGGAGTATCATTTTGGGGTCTCTCTGGATATTTTCGCCTTCGAAAATGTCAAGGCTTCCGATACCGCAAAGACAAGCGCCGTATTTTGCGGCAGCTTCTTTTATCATTTTAGCTGTAAGCATATATAAATCCTTTCCAAAACTGAATTTCAGTTTCTTTTTATAGATTATAGTTAACCTTGAGAAAAAACTGTTCGTTTTTCCTTAATTGTAACAACAAAACTAAAATGCTGTCCGCATTTTCATACGTTTCGTTGTTCTGATAAAAATTTTTTCTTTGTGGAAATAAATTTTTTTAAGAAAAAACTGTTCATTTTTTCTTAATTGTAACAACAAAACTAAAATGCTGTCCGCATTTTCATACGTTTCGTTGT
>JAUNRD010000075.1 GCA_030535815.1 Clostridia bacterium | reverse complement strand
TTAACCTTTTTTAAACCACGCGACTATCGCGTGGTTTTCTTTATACAATAAAAAATCGGAGAGAATTCTCCGATTTTTATTTTTAAATATCAAGCAATCTCTTTGCGTTAAGTGATAAAATCTTTTCCTTGTCGCTATCCTTTATAAGTATATCGTTTACTACCCCTCCGACAAACATAGCGGGGTTACAGGTAGGATAATCCGTTCCGAAAAGGATTCTGTCCGCCGAGAAAACATCAATGGCACGTTTTAACATTCCGTAGCGGTTTATTCCAGTTCCTGACAAATCAAGATAATAGTTATCATATTTTTTTGCAAGGTCAAAATGCATCATTAATGTAGGATATTCCCCGGGATGTGCCGCAACAAAGATTAAATCGGGATGTTCTTTCACCATTTTTTCAATTCCGGTTATATTTTCAGGGATAGTGTGAAAGCTTATAACCATGTTGTGCCTTCCTGCCTCATTTAAGATTTCATAAAGCTTATCATCGCCGTAGTCCTTCCAGCCATCCATATAAGGAATTATCTCGCCTATTAATTTTACGCCTTCCTTATTCATACGTTTAATTTCCGAAATTGATTCTTCCGGAAAATCGGGATGGATGTGAAAGCCCGGAACGTAAAAGCCCTTATAATAATTTCTGAGGCGAAGCGCTTCATCATTGTTTGCCTTTATTTTATCAAAAAGAGTTTCATAGCTGTCATTATCACGATTTACAACCGAGCCGCATATTTCAGATATACCAAGCCCCTTTAAGACATCCATCGAAAAAGCTTCGTCCATTGGGATAAATTCCTTATGGGAGCAGATATTATTCTTTTCATCCGAAAAGGGATGGGTGTGAAAATCTATTATTTCAAAATCCACGACAGCACCTCCAATCTCTTTTTATTATACACAATTAAAGATTCATAGTCAATCGAATATATTATGTTTTTTTCCTTATTTTTTGCAATATTTTCCTTTTTTTGCCGTGTAAAAAAAAGGAGTAAAAATTTACTCCGTTTTCTTTTTATACTTCCGCGGCTTTTCTTAATTTATGACCTTTAGTTATAATAAACTGCATTGCGATAATTACGCCAACCATAACAACGGCAGTTGTCATAAATCCTATATTATAGCTTCCCTTAATGTCGTAAAAGGCGTTAATGAAAGGCGCACCTAAAGCATAACCTGCTGTATTTACCGACACAAAAATACCGAGAATTTTATCAAAGGATTTTTGCCCGAACAAATCTCCCGCATAAATGGGAAGCATAATTGTTTCAAGGGGCAGGGCAAGGGATGAAAAGAGCGCATAAATCATCGCAAAAACCTTTCCCATTGGGGTGGGAGAAACATTCATAAGGCAAATCATTACCAGTACCGCCATAACAGAGCATACGTTCATTGTTGTACGAAGTCCGAATCTGTCATATATAAATCCTGTAAGAAACTTAAATCCTGCAAGAGCAAGAGAGTGCATACTCCACACCCAGCCAACATAAGCCGGATCAAGTCCAGCATCCTTCATATGTGCCACAGCAACGCCGTTTACACTCTGAAGTACAAATCCCGTTAAGAATATGCAAATTGCCGCCGCATAGAAATAGGGCATTTTAACGGCATCATTAAAAGCTATACCGCTCCACTCGGCACCTCTGCGTTTCTTTTTAACGACTGCCTCCGCCGTTCCTTCGCTTTTTTCAGGCTCATTTTTGAAAAACAAGGCAATAAGAATAAATACCACAGCAAGAATCGCAATTACAATGCGATATGCATTTACATAACCAAATGTACCCTTTTCTATCGCAGGGGTAAGCACCTGAATGGCTATGGCACCACCCACTCCGTTTGCCGCAAGCACCATGCCCATTATAGTACCCTTGTTTTCCCTGCACCATTTATTTACAATGCTTCCCACCATTGTGGTTGTAGTCCAGGAAAGACCTGCGCCGAGCAATATGCCGCCTATTGCATAAACATAGACATTATCCGATGCAGAATACACAAACTGTGAAGCCATAAGGCTGATAAGGCCAGTAAGTATAAGCTTTTTCGCACCGAATTTTCCGATTAAATAGCCGAAAAACATATTTACAACAGCAGATGTTATAAATCTCAGGCTGTCGTTTACGGAAAGTGCGCTTCTTGTTACGCCGAGAGCCTCTGTAACCGGCACTATGAAAAGGCTTTTGGGTGAGCTGCAAAAGCCGAGGCAAAGCATTACCATTAAAAATGACAATGCCACTATCACCCATTTATAGTTTGTTTTTTTCATTTTACATCCTCCAAAAATCAATACCTTTTAATTATAAGCCTTTATCGTATTTCGTAAATGGAAAATATAAAACAATATGGAATTTTCAAAACTAAATCACACCTTGCAAAATCTAAAAAACTATGATAAAATATGGATAAATCTATTTTTCGAGGAGTTTTTATGTTTGATAATATAGAAAATACAGAAATAGTTTCATCACTTTGTCAGGCTTGTAAAAAAGAAAGCAGAATCGTAAACAGAAAAACCAATTCTTTTATCATTAGAACCAAAGGCTCGGTGGTTTACGATTTTTCAGGTAAAAAAATCCGGGTAAATCCCGGGGATATGATGTTCCTTCCTAAAGGCATAACCTATTGTTATAAGACCGTATCTGAGGATAAGTCCTATTACACCTCCATAAATTTTTTAGGAAACATTGAAAATCCCGTCCCCAAATGCTATTCACTAAAAAACTTCTACGCCTTTGAAAGAATAACCGGGAATTTCACGGATATGTGGAATTTCGGTTCACCGTCAGACAAGTATAAGTGCTATGCCCTCTTTTACGACCTTTTGTCTTATCTTTCCTCCCTTGAAAATACCGGCTACAAAGAAAAACACCGTTTTTCCGTAATTGATCCTGCCGTATACTATTTAACGGAGCATTTATATGATCCTTCCCTTAAAACAGATAAGCTCCATCGCCTTTGCGGAATATCCGACACCTATTTCAGGAAAATATTTATTTCCCGATTCGGAGAAAGCCCCCAGAGCTACATAACTCAAAAGCGTATTTCCCACGCAAGAACCCTTCTTGACAGCGGAGATTTCGATTCGGTTAAGGACATTGCATTTTCGTCGGGATATTCCGACGCACTTTACTTCAGCAAGGTTTTTAAAAAACACTTCGGAATTACGCCCACAGATGCAATAAAACAGATATAAAAAAATCACCTATACAAAAGGTATAGGTGATTTTTTTATATTACATGATGGTTTTTCCACTTACCGTGTCTGAATCTTAATTCAAATATAACCGATCTCACAACCCAGTCAAGAACCATTGCAATCCAGATTCCCAGCACTCCTGCCTTAAAAACATTAACTGCAAGATATGCAACGCCTATTCTGAAAGCAAACATTGAAGATGCTGCAGCAACCATTACAAATCTTGTATCCCCTGCACCTCTGAGCGCCGAAGCTGTTGCAAAGCTTGGCGGATAGAATAAAACCGAGAATATTGTATAAAGAATTAAAATCTGCAATGTCCAGACTTCCGTTTGTGCCGAAACTCCGAAAAGCTTTATCATAGGTCCGAACAACGGCAAGAATATCACCGCCGACAAAAGCACAAAAAGATGGTTCATTTTCACGATATGCTTTTTATACCGTTCAGCTTCAGGAATATCTCCTGCTCCGATACACTGACCTACTACAGTCATTATAAGGGCGTTAAATCCTGCGGAAACACCGTAAAGCACCGGGCTTATATTTCTTGCCACCTGGTCTGCATTTATGGCATCCTTGCCAAGTCCCGAAACAAGGCCTGCAAGAATTAATGCACCAAGCTGAAACATTCCCTGCTCAATTCCGTTGGGAACGGAAATTTTAAGAACTCTTAAAGACATTTTAAGATCAAACTCAGGTTTAATCATATGCTCTAAGCTTACGGGGTTTTTCTTTGATTTAAGCATTATAAGAAGCACAAAGCCAACTAACGCCATAGCAATAAGGGTAGAAAGTGCCGCACCCTCCACATCCATACCGATGCGGAAGATGAAAAGATACTTAAATGCCAGATTTATACCCATCATGCAGGCAGAGCTTACGAAGGTTATTTTGGTTTTACCCATAACACGGAGGAGTGATGAGCCTGTATAATAAAGTGCCACAAAGGGATAGGACATTGCCGTAACGGAAAGATATTTAAGGCTTACTGCTATCACATCTTCCTCTGCCTTTCCGAAAAACAGATTTATGCAAAGTTTTTTTCCGAAAACCATGAAAAGCATAAACAGAATTCCGATTCCAACCACAATCTGTATGTTGGTTTTCATTGCACCTCTTGCATCCTTTTCATCCTTTGCCCCGATGTACTGAGCAAGCACAACGCTTCCGCCCTGGGCAAGGGCAAGAAAAAACTGCTTTGCGAAGTTGTCAATCCTGTTTACAAGGGCAACGCCTGCAAGAGCTGTTGTTCCCAGCTTCGAAGAAACCATCCAGGTGTCCGCAAAACCGAGGCCTGCCAGCATAAGCTGTTCAAAAAATATGGGCAGGAAAAACATAATAAGATATTTATTTGAAAAACGTACTCCCTTTGGCTGAGCAAGTAATCCCAAAACAAAACACCTCTTTGCAATGCTGAAAATGCTAAAATTTATTCAAACATTTTGTTAATTTCACTAACCGTTTTTCTTACAAGCAAATCGCCGCCTACGTGACCTGACACACCGCTTGAAACATATGCCGAATAATGGCTTCCCGATTCTGCTTTTTCTGTGGGAAGGTAGCCCTTTGAGCCACAGCAAAGCTGAATTAAGAAGGTCTGTTTTGCCTTACTTCTTGCTCTCATCTGATTTCCGTAGTCAAGGAAAAGCTCGTAGGGATTTGTTGCGAAAGCAATGGTTCCGAGACGGATTATATGCACTTCGATTTCATCTATGTTCTTTGTCTGCTGATCCTCATATCTTGCAAGTGTTCCGGCATAGATGTGAAGTCTTGCAGTATCACGGAAGTTGATAGTTCCGCTGCAGTTTTTATCAAAGAAGTTCTTTATTACCTCTTCTGCCTTATCCTTTTCTTCAATTGTAACACGGCGGACAGGCATATCAAGCTTAAAGGTCTTATGAATAAGCTCTGCTTCAGAAACATAAGAAGTAACTTCCTCGAAAGCATATTTGATTTCATCAGAAATTCTTCTTGCAACCTTTTTACAGCCTGAAAGGTCAAACATTGAGGGATCAGCTGTTCTTTCTATAACATAATCTCTTTCAATGTTGGGATCGTTTATGGGAGTTTCGGGCTCAACCCATCTTATCATATCACGGGGACACTGGTCACCTGCCGCAGAGATAAGACCGAGCACATATATATCCTCGCCGTATTCTGCTCGCAAATATTCCTTTACCTTTCCCCAGTAGTCTGAAGAAATGAAGTTTCTGTGTTCAAGTACCTGGGCAGGGCAGGCAACGTTTGCAACAACACCTGTAAGCTTTTTATCTTTGTCATATGTAAATAAAATTTCAATACCGGAATCGTTTCCTCCTTCAAGCTCTGTGAAGTTTGCCTTGTTGGTATCGCCCCACATCTTTGCGCTTCCGTCGTCATAGCAAACTCTTCTGCACATACCAACTGCCGCTCTTCCGAAGGCTTCTGCATAAAGGCCTTCGCTTCTTCCATTCCATGCTTCAATTACAGCTTCGGCAATTCTTCCTGCAATATAGGCATGAGCTTCTTCATCTCTGAAAATGTCGTCTGCATCTGTTTTTGCAAGTTCTTCATATTTTACGTTTTCGGGCTTGAATCTTTCAAGAAATCTGAGACCGCCGCCGAAGGTGTCGCTTCTTCTTGCATAGGCAGGAGCTGTATGTGTATGAATAGCACCAACTATTATCTTTTCTGCCGAAATGTCTGTTTTTTCCTTCACAATAGCTCTTACGCTCTCAAGGAGTTGATGGCTTGTAGACACAAGGTCGCAGGAGCAGATAACGAAGGAGTCTTCTCCGTTATCCACACAGAATGCAGTAACGGTAAGAGGCGTTTCAACCACATCAGATACTCTTTCATAAAACTGTCCGGCAAGGCTTACCTTTGCACCTTCGGGAATTATGCTTTTCTCGCTCCAGCCGATTTTAATTTTGCTCATTTATATCTCCTCCATCCTTCAATGCACAGGAAAACTCATATAATGCATTGAATTTTTCAAATTTTCCGTCAAGTTTTTTATCTTTTAACGGATTGTAAACCTTTTCAAATTCAATTGATTCTGCCGCTTCTTTATAACTTTTGATTTTTCCGTCGGAAACAGCCGCAATTATTGCCGCACCAAGGCACGCTGCTTCCTTTTCCTTCGGAACCATAATGGGAATGTCCGTGATATCCGCCTGAAGCTGACACCAGAGAGCACTCTTTGAGCCGCCGCCCGTTGCAATTATTGCCTTTGCATCGGTGCCGTTTTTCTTTATGTAAAGAAGGTTCTTTTTAAGTAAAAATCCTACACCTTCCATCACGGCAAGTGCCATATCGTATGCATCGTGTTCTCCCCTGAGTCCCCAGAATACGCCTGTTGCACGGCTGTCAAATTCAGGAGAATTTGTACCCACGATATAGGGCAGGAACAAAAGTTCATTTCCTCTTCTTTTTTCCGCCTCGGCATCAATATCCTTAAAGCTTACATCCTTAAGGCAGGAATTTTTGAACCACTCAAGGCTTACACCGCCGCTTTCCGCAACGGGAAGCATAATATGGGTATCGGGAAGAAAGCCGTAGTGCATGGCGATTCCTCTTATATCATCGCAAGGCTCCTTTGAAAAGGTTGCCATTGCCATAACCGTTCCCGTGGAAAGAGTAATTTTACCCTCTCCGATATTTCCGGTACCGATCATTCCCGCAAAATGGTCAAGCGTTCCTACATTTATCTTGGTTTCGCCTGAAAGACCAAGCATTTTTGCTATGTCTGCTTTCAATACGCCTGCTACCGTGCAGGGCTCGCAAAGTACGGGGAGCTTATCCTCTCCTATTCCGATTGCATCAAGCATCTTTTTCCAGTAGCACTTTTTATAAATGTCAAAGTAGAAGGAAAAGGTTGCAATCGACATATCGGAAACCTTTTTGCCTGTCAATGCAAAAATCACATAGTCCTTAAGGAGCATATAGGTTTTGGCATTGTCGTAAACTTCCCTTTTATTTTTCTTAAGCCACAAAATTTTCGTTGCCGGCCAGGTGGGAAGCACAGCCTGCTGACCTGTTATGCTTTCACACTCTTCCTTTGAAAAGAGCTTTGTAAGCTCCGCACATTCCTCAACCGAGCGCTCATCCATCCATGAAATAGCGTTCATTAAGGGATTTCCGTCATTACCTACAACAACCAATGACTCCGCCTGACCCGTAAATGCCATTTCGTTTACGGATTCGATTTTGTTTTCCTTTAAGATTTCGCTTAAAAGCTTAATGAGATTATTTACATACTCTTTTGCATCAAACTCCACAAAGCCCTGCTCTCTTATATAGCTGACGGGAAAGCTTTTTCTTGAAACAAGTTTCATTTCCCCATCATAGAGTGCCGCCTTTATGTTGGTGCTTCCGAGGTCAATTCCTATGTACATAATTATCTCTCCAATGTCACATTACAAGTTCAATGTCCATAATTTTGCAGAAGTCTTTTATTTCCTCGGTGAAGTTTCCGTATGCAACCAGAACGTGCTGA
>JAUNRD010000491.1 GCA_030535815.1 Clostridia bacterium | reverse complement strand
ACTCAGCAAAGTCTTTAACTTCTTCCAAAGTAATCTCTCTCTCCTCTGCTTCAAGTCCAAGATATTCCTTGGCAACAACCATCAATGAACGGCGTGTGATTGAAGGAAGAATACTGTTTGATTTAGGAGTTACAACCTTCTTATCCTTTGTCACGAAGATAAAGTTTGCGCCGCCTGTTTCCTCAACCTTTGTGTGAGTCTTGGCGTCTAAGTACATATTTTCGTCATAACCTTCATCGTGAGCAGTTACGATTGCGTGAAGGCTCATTGCATAGTTAAGACCTGCCTTAACGTTACCTGTTCCGTTGGGAGCAGCTCTGTCAAAATCGGCAACCTTAAGTGTAAGGGGCTTAACGCCGCCCTTGAAGTAAGGGCCAACGGGAGTTGCGAAAATTCTGAACTGATATTCTGTTGCGGGCTTAACACCGATAACGGGGTTTGAGCCTATCATAAAGGGTCTTAAATAAAGGGTAGCACCGCTTCCGTAGGGAGGAACATAAGCTGCGTTTGCTTTTACTACCTCGGCTACAGCTTCAACAAATCTGTCCTCGGGGAAAACGGGCATCTCAAGTCTTCTTGCAGAGTCTGCCATTCTCTGTGCATTAAGGTCGGGACGGAAGGTAACAATTTTTCCGTCTTCTGTTGTATATGCTTTAAGACCTTCAAAGCAGGTCTGAGCATACTGGAATACGCCTGCACATTCGCTTATCGCAATTGTTGCATCCTCTGTAAGTCTTCCCTCATCCCAGGCACCGTCCTTAAAGTCGGACACATAGCGGTAGTCTGTCTTCACATAGCCGAAGCCTAAGTTCTGCCAGTCAATATTCTTCTTTTCCATTTAAAACGCCTCTTTCTTTTTAAATATAGATTGATTATAGCATCATATCAGTTATTTTTCAATATACAAATTGACTAAAATTAAATTTCTCTTGACTTTCTGTACTTAACGGGTGTTACACCTTTTATCCTTTTGAACACCGTCGCAAAGTAGGAGCTGTCATTAAAGCCGCACTTTGTAGCAATATTTGTTATATTCATATCCGTATCGGTAAGCATCTTTGATGCCTCGGTTATTCTTACGCCGGCAAGATAATCCGAAAAACCGAAGCCTGTTTTTTCGCGGAACATTTTACAGAAATAGGTTTTGCTCATTCGGACACGCCTTGCCGTAATTTCAAGGGTAAGCGGTTTATCAAAATTTTCCCTTATAAAGCTTGCTGCCTCGCCTATCACGCGGTCTGCTTCCTTGTCCGCCCTTGAAAAGTCCGTTCTTTCCTTTATTCTTATTAAAAATATGAAAAGCTCATTTGCATAGCTTTTTAAAAGATACTCGCTGTGAGAATCATTTCTTCCCGTTTCATATTCCATTTTTTCAAGTATGGATTCAAGATATTTCCTTCGCTTTGCAGGAATTTTAAGCACGTATTCTGTGCCTCCTTCATAAAATTCCGTAACAAGTTCTTTTTCCATAAACTTTTCCGGAATGGTCAAAAGCACTCTTGAATAAAAGCCGGCATTATCCCCCACACTTCTGTGAAGCACATCGGGAGGTACCAAAACAAAATCACCTGCCTGAAGGGAATAAAGCTTGCTGTCAATGAAATATTTTCTTTCGCCTTCCAGAAGAAAATAGCCCTCGTAATAATCGTGAAGCTGAAGATATTTCATACTTTTGTGCCTTACATAGCTGCTGCGCTCGGCAGTAATTTTTCTACCGGAAGTTTGTACTATATCCATAAGCGCCCCCA
>JAUNRD010000490.1 GCA_030535815.1 Clostridia bacterium | reverse complement strand
CAATCTCGAGCCTTTTTGGAAGGCTTATGCAGACAATTGGCGTTTAGAATACAATCAAGCTAACAATGGCGACCTTTACGCCACACATGGCATTGGTCCTAACTGTCAGGCAATGAACATTCATCGTGGCGACAAACTCGACTATCTTGTTGCAATGTCTACAAAATCGGTAAACGGCACAAAAATCGTTCGCGAACAGATGGGCGAAAAGGCTGACACCTGCATGCACGGCGACCAAATAAACACTCTTATACGCACCCATAAAGGTTACACAATAGACATGCAACACAATGTAATGACTCCTCGTCCTTACAGCCGTATGTACCAACTTGTAGGAACAGAAGGCTTTGCCAACAAGTACCCCATACAAGGATATACTTTCAAACTTGACCAGCTTAAGGCCATCGCCACCGAAGAGACGGGTACACCTAATATCGAAAAACTCGATCACCACAGCTTTGCACCTGCGGAAATTGTGAACGAAATGAAAGAAAAATATAAACACCCCGTTCAGAAACAGCTTGTAAACGGAGTGCCTTTACAGGAGTATTCACAAGGAGTCGGTGGTCACGGAGGCATGGACTTTATCATGGATTATCGCTTAGTATACTGCTTGCGCAACGGTCTTCCCTTAGATATGGATGTTTATGATGCTGCCGAATGGAGCAGTATGGGCGAGCTTACAAGAATCTCAATCGAAAATGGTAGTAAGCCTGTCAAAGTACCGGACTTTACACGCGGAGAGTGGAACAAACTAAAAGAACTTAAATTCTATTTTGCAGAATAAGTAAAGCTTTGTCACGGCTTAAAAAGCATATTTTTATTAACATATATATATTATGACAGATACAAACATGCAGGCTATTGCCGAAAAATTCGCCATAGAAGGAACAATTTGCGAGATTAAGGCCCTGGGCGAAGGCTTTATTAATGACACATTCATCGTAAGGACCGAGGGTAACGCCCCCAACTATATACTTCAGCGTAAGAATCACGCAATATTCCCCGACGTTCCGGCAATGATGGATAATATACAACGTGTAACCACTCACATAAAAGCCAAGGTAGCAGCCGCAGGCGGCGACCCTATGCGTGAGGTTCTTACCGTCGTACCCGCAAAAGATGGTAAACTCTACCACAAAGAGGGCGAGAACTATTGGGCTGTATGTACATTTATCGAAGGCTCGGTGACACATGATGTTGCCGACACCCCTCGTCTCGCATTTATGGGCGGAAAGGGTATAGGAAAATTCCAGGCACAGCTAGCCGATTTTACCGAGCCACTCGCCGAAGTAATAAAAGGTTTCCACAATATACGTTGGCGTTTCCAACAGTGGGACGAAGCTCTTGCAGCCGACAAGGCCGGCCGCAAAGCCCAGCTTGCCACAGAAATTGAATGGATAGAGTCGCGCCGTGAAAAAATGCTCGACTTTTGGACAATGGTCGAGGATGGACGTCTGCCCCTGCGCGTCACACACAACGACACAAAGCTCAGCAACATCCTTTTTGACCAAAATGACGAAGTTCTCTGTGTCATCGACCTCGACACAGTGATGAGCAGCACCTCGCTCAACGACTTTGGCGACGCCATTCGTTCCTACACAAACACCGGTGCCGAGGACGACGAGGACCTCAGCCGCGTATCCATGAACATCGACACCTTCAAGCACTACACTGCCGGATATCTGTCCGAGCGTAGCGCATCAATGCCAGACACAGAAAAAGAATGGTTGGCATTCTCGGCACTCTAC
>JAUNRD010000489.1 GCA_030535815.1 Clostridia bacterium | reverse complement strand
GGAGCGGGATTTAATTTCATTTTATGGGGTCTTTATTATGCTGTAATCCTCATACTCGAAAAGGATCTTTACGGAAAAGTGCTTGAAAAAGCGCCCAAGTTTTTGCAGAGAACATATTCATTCGTATTGGTTCTTATAGGGTGGGTATTCTTTGCTTCAGAGAGTTTTACGGATGCTTTTATTTATCTTAAGGCAATGGCAGGCTTCGGAGGCGGAGGCTTTATGGACAGCGGAACGGCTTACGCAATATCTTCTTACTTTACGGTGTTCCTGGTTGGTATAATTGCTATGTTGCCTACGGCAAAGAGGAAGCTTAAACCGCTGTGGGACAAAAATCCTTTGTATCTTATGGGCGGATTGATTGTTATATATTTCCTTTGTTTAGCATATCTTGCAGATGCATCGTATAATCCGTTTTTGTATTTCAGATTTTAATAAGGAGGGTAAGGCATGAAAAATAAGTTTTATATATTCAACGCAATCGCTATAAGTATTTTTGCTTTATTCTCTGCTATGAATCTTGTGGTTAATAATGGTGAATACTCCTATCTTGAAAACAGATATTTGCAAAGTGCCCCTGAAATATCTTTTGAAAGTATAAAGGACAGAAGCTTCATGGAAGAGGCTGAAGATTACAGCAATGATCAGCTTATGTTCCGTGATACCTTTGTTAAGACAAAGGCTTTTGTAGAGAAACTTACCGGTAAAAAAGAGAACAACGGAGTATATTTTGCAAAAGACGGTTATATTATCGAAAAACCGGCGGAACTTAATGAAGAACTTATCGCAAAAAATATAGAATCGGCAAAAATAATCGGAGAAATGGGAAGGTTCGATGTTACCTTCTGCCTTATTCCTCAGGCGTTTGAGATTCATAAGGAAAAATTGCCTGCCGGAGCATATCATGACGCAATAGCAAAGCTCAACGAAAAGGTAAATGCGGAATTAAGCGAAACAGATGTGAAAAATACAGATGTATTGGATTTATTGAAGATGCATAAAAACGATGAAATTTTCTATCGTACGGACCATCATCAGACATCTCTGGGAAGCTATCTTGTATACAAGGAACTGGGAGAACAGCTTGACTACAGACCGCTGGGCGTCGGGGATTTTAAAGTGGACACTGTATCTGACAGTTTTCTGGGAACCACCTATTCCAAGGGGCTTGTTAATACGGGGGCAGATGAGATAAAAGCCTATAGTACCGAAATAAGTCGCAGTGCAACCGTAGAGTTTTACGGAGAAGGAAAGACGAGCGAATCAATTTTCTTTCCCGAACACCTTGAAAAAAAGGACCAGTATTCCTATTTCCTTGACGGAAACCACGGAGTTACTGTTGTAAATAGCAGTCTTGAAAACGGCAGAAAGATAGCTTTATTCAAGGATTCATATGCGCACAGTCTTACGCCTTTTCTGATAAACCATTTTGAAAGCATACATCTTATAGATATGAGATATTTCGGAGAAGACCCTATAAAGTATCTTACTGATAACGAAATAACGGAAATATTGTTCCTTTACGGCTCGTCCACATTCATGACCGATGAAACAATCGGAAAAACAGGAGAATACGGAATTAATTCTCCCTATGCAAAGTTCGGTCTTGTTAAGGAATGTGATGCGGTGGGAAATGAATATTTTTCCGATGCGGTATTTTTAGGAGACTCCATAACCATGGGATTTCAGGCATATTCCGGTATAACGGAGGCACAGTATGCCTGCAGTACAGCAATGTCGGTGGGCGGAGTG
>JAUNRD010000074.1:1001-7724 GCA_030535815.1 Clostridia bacterium | reverse complement strand
ATACGCCGCTTACTTAATTTCGTACATATCGAGATACTTTTTGGTATTTTCAATCATTTCGTTAAAGAGAGTCTTTGCATCCTCGACAGGAATGTCAACCAAAGGATCGTTACAGAATGCATCAAAGGCAAGGTCTATATCCTTCTCGATGCCCGCTTTTACAACCTGCGCCTGAGCGCCTGCGTTTCTTGCGATTAAAGGATAAATTCTTTCGGGAATCGGTCCCGCCATAACGGGGGTTGCACTGTCTGCACGGAATACCGCATTGGTTTCAACAACCACACCTAACGGGAGATTTTCTATCTGACCAACGTTGGGAAGATTGATATTTGTAACAAGGTCGCCCAAGCCCAGAAGAGCCTTCATCTGACGAACGCCCTCTTCTCCGGTCTTTTTAAGCTCTATCGCCTGCTCACCGCTTATAAGTCTCTTTGATTTTGCAAGACGGCCTTCCATATCCTGCTTTCTCCATTTAACTGCGGTTAAGCCGAAGTTCCACTTCTTTTCAACCATTTCAACATCTTTTAAGTACCATTCTTTTTCGCAGAATTCGGCAAGATGTCTGTCACCCGCTGCCGCAACTACGCCATAGCGGAGGAATAAGTCCTTTTTAACCTTGTTTGTGGTCTGCCACTGCTTGTTTGCCCAGTTATCGTCTGCAGCTTTACCCGAATCGTCATCATAGTGCTTTTCACAGAATTCCCTGTAAATGGGGAAGAGGTCGATATTTTTATACCGCGCGCTTGTAAGCCAGGTAAAGTGGTTTACACCCACAACGTTTACGGAGATTTCATCTCTTTTAGCTTCGATTCCGGTAGCTTCCTTAAGAGCGATGCCGAGAAGGCTCTGTGTTCCGAACACTTCGTGACAGCATCCGAATGCTTTGATGCCGGGGAATGTTTTATAGAGAGTGTTTACGCAGATTGCCATGGGGTTGGTGTAGTTTATTACCCATGCATCGGGACAGTTTTTCTCAATTGCCTTTGCGATTACTTCAAACATAGGGATTGTGCGAAGCGCTCTTACCACACCGCCGGGGCCGGTGGTGTCACCAACAGGCTGATAAATTCCGTACTTTTCGGGAGCGTGAACGTCAGACTCCATTTCGTCGAAGGTGCCGGGAAGAATAGAAATTACAACGAAGTTTGCACCTGTCAGGGCTTCGTCGATGGTTTCTACAGCGTGATAACCCCATTTTGATACAGCATCGGGAAGGTCGTTGTACTTATTTCCTATTATTTCGTTTGCCTTTGCCGCATCCAAGTCGATGTCATACAAATACACGTCACCGCTCATACCCTCGGAGGAGGCAAGGTCACTCATAAGTCCCCACGCCCAGCCTCGGGAACCTCCGCCTATGTAGGCAATTTTAACTTCTGTTGCCTTATTGTTTTCAATTTTCATAAAAATTCTCCTTTCGGAATTGTTTGCAGCAGCTATATATAATAAAGGAAGCTTTTTCAAGAGCCCTTATTCCATATGCCGCCTTCTTTTTTATCAGGGAGTTTTCTCCCACCGGATAAGAGTATATCACTATTTTAAGCCGATTTCCTTAAGTTTTTTGCCCACTTGATAGTGATTCTTTAATTTTTTGCTGTAAAAATCTGATTTCAGAGCGAAAATGCTTCATTTCGTCAGAAATATATAAAATATTTTTCATTCCCCCTTCACTTCTCATTATCATTGTGATATAATCAAAACAGCAAGAATATTGAAATATGAAGTCGGGGAGTGTGCGTTACGAGAGATCACTGAAGAAACAAAGGCATTCACAGAAAGCTCCCGCCACGGACCGGCAAGACTATTCAAAAGAAAGGAAGTATAAAAGCATGAAAAAGTTATTAATCGTAGTGGATATGCAAAAAGACTTTGTTGACGGTGCACTTGGTTCAAAGGAAGCTGTTTCCATTGTTGACAATGTGGTAAAGAAAATCGAAGCATTTGAAGGGGACATAATCGTTACCTACGACACCCATCCTGAAAACTATATGGAAACCCAGGAAGGCAAAAATCTTCCCGTTCCTCACTGCATCAAAGGTGCTGACGGGTGGAAGCTTGACGCAAAGGTTCAGAAGGCTCTTGACAAGAAAGAATATAAGGCCATTGAAAAACCCACTTTCGGCTCCACAGAGCTTCCCGAATATATAAAAGCAAACTACAATCCCGAGGAAATCGAAATTGAACTTATCGGACTTTGCACAGACATCTGCGTTGTATCAAACGCCCTTTTGATGAAAGCCAATTTCCTCGAAACAAAGGTAAGCGTTGACGCAAGCTGCTGCGCAGGAGTTACACCCGAAAGCCATAATGCCGCACTTACAACAATGAAAATGTGCCAGGTAAATGTGACCGGAGAATAATTATAGCACTTCCACGTTATCTCATTTTACCGTGACAACAATAAAAGAACCGGGCCTCCTTCAGACTTGCCGGCAGCTCCGGCTGACAATTTGCCGACAAACGATTTGCGCTGATAAAACAGGCCTTCTGGTAGTTTAACTTATAACCTTTGATTGTTTACAAGGAAAACAGTACCTGTTTTTCAGTCAGATATTGTTTTTTTATGTCGGATGTGGTATAATTTTCATTAACAAGATTATAGGAGGAAAGAAAAATGGCAAAATGTGAACTTTGTAACTCAGAGCTTATAGAGAATTCCAAATTCTGCCCGGAATGCGGAGCTCCCGTAGCTGCAAAAGAACCGACGGAAGAGGCACCCACAGAAATGATTACCAACGAACCCGAAGAAAAAATTGACACAGACAGCTTTACAGAAGCGACTGAAGCATCAGCAGACAATGTAAATGCAGCCCCTGCCCCGGAGCAGACAAAGAAACCCAAAAATAAAAAGGCAATTTCCTTAATAAGCATCCTTGGCACCGTAATTGCCGTTGCGGTAGGAAACTTTGTTGGAGAATACCTCGGAAAATCAATGGTTGAAAATCACCGGGAAGAAGAAGCGATTGAAGAAATCACTGCTTACAAAGAAGAAAGCATGGACTATGTTCCCGGCACCGTTTCCGGAAACACATATACATCAGAATATTTCGGATTTAAAATTGAATACAATGACAAATGGGAAATGTATTCCGAAAGCGACCTTGCCGCAGCTACGGCAGCCATGGAGAGCTCGGTTCTTTCCTCAACAGAGGCTGAACTTCGTGCCCAAGGCATGAGCGAAGAGGTTATAGAAAAATATAAGGAGACTGTTTATTCAAAAGTAGAAACAGGCGCATCATGCATAGGGGATTATATTTATATCGGAGATGTAACAGCTATGGTTTTCTCTTCAATCGGAATAGAAGAATATAACTCAAAGGATTTTCTGGATGAAATGATAATGGGCGAAGCGCTTTTAGGTACAGATTATACTACCGGAACAGAATATATCGCCGGAACATTCTTTGACTATATAGAATTGACTGTGCCTCAGGAGAACTTTACCACCGTAAATCGTATGTATATAACAAAGAAGGGCAGTGCTTTTTGTATGATTACCGTAATCGCATTATCAGAGTCTAAGGATGAAGTCTTCGAAGAGTTCCGAAATATCGTAAGCGCTATTTAATAAAAACAAAAAGGAGGAAAAAATAATGTTTAGCGAAAAAAACACCGAAAAGAAAATCATACTTCCCGAAGGCAAATTCTGCAAAATGTATTATTGCGGAGAATGCCGCCATCTTGACCGCAGCGATGTGACAAAGGACGGAGAAGCAGCATACTGTACTCTTAAGAGAACCTACAGATGCTTTGACAAAGATTATGGTTGCTCAGACTGGAGCAAATAAGACAGTAAAAATCCAACAGGAAGTATTCAAGGAAATCTGCAGTACCTTAAAACAATACCGCTACGAAACAGGCGGTATTGTTGCCACAGACGATAACGGGGTTATATGCAAATTCTGTATGGACAGAATTACAACTCCCGGTTTATTTGAATACGTTCCGGATACCGCATTTTTATCGGAAGTAATAAACGGCGATTGGCAAAGACAAAAGCTTACATTCGCAGGGTTTGTCCATTCGCATCCCGATAATGATATAATTTCATCCGGAGATATGGCATACGGCAGAGAAATACTTAAGGTAAACAGGAGTCTTTCGCGAATCTTAATCGGAGTAATCGACGTATCTTCCGACGAAGATTCAATAAAATGGACGTTTGTAGGTTTGGATTCGGCAGAGGATTCAGCTACAGAAACAGTATAAAAGCAAAAGGAGGAAAACAATGAAAAAATTCTGGGGATTCTTTTTTCTGGCAATGGCGTTGTTTGCAATCATAGGAAGCATGAATAGTACATATCAGGGCCGTCCTGACAGCTATATATATTTCCTTGCCGGCCAGATATTAGGTAATGCAATCCTGGCAGGAAGCGGAATTTTCTTTTTTATCCTGGATAAAAGCGGTTCAGGCTCTCTTAAAAAAAGGCTTAATATAAGAAAAAAGCTTAGCGGCTGGTCAATTTTCTTTATGATTTATTATATTTTCTTGCTCGTATCTACCTACACAAACAGCCTGGTTCGCATTCCGTTGCTCTTTAATTTTTATGAAGTAATTCTGTATTTTCTTATCTCTATCAGCCTGCCACTTACGTTCTTAATAGTCTATGTCTACACATTTGAAATATATTTCCTTGCTTTCTATGCTGCAAAATCAGCATTTAAGAACATAGACATTGAAAGCTATTACCGCGACGAAGAGTTAGTTCCCCTCGGCTCTTCAAAGTCGGTAGCGGTATCCCACAGAGCAATTTTGTTTAAGACACCGATGGTCGTAATCCCCATTTCAGAAATTGCTTCCATGAAAAACAGAGAAATTAAAATTTTCGGCTATGTTCTGGAAGGCAATATCATATTCAAAATGCAGAATGATAAAAAGGTGACTGTTATATCCAAGGAATATGCTGCATTAAAGGCGTATATTGACAATCTTGACAAAATAACAGATTGACAAAATCCGCCACTTATATTAAAATCAAATAAATATATTTTTAGGAGATGTTTTTATGAAAAAGTTTTTATCGGTTATCCTGTCTCTCATCATGCTTGTTTCGCTTGTTGCCTGCCTTCCTCAGTCAGATGAAGCCAAGGCTAAGGCTGCAGTCAATGACTTCCTCGGTGCAATAACTACTTTTAATCTGGACGAGGCAGAAAATTATGTAAGTGATCCTTCAGTTATTCCGGAAGAAATCAGAGGTTTTGACGTTGATTCCATAATGGAAACACTTCCCGCTGAGTTTGAACCATACGCTGACGATTTTGAAGATCTTATAAACAGTATGATTGACAAATTCTCCGAGATGTTCTCTTATGAAATCACGGAGGTAACTCCTGACGAAAACAATTACATCGTAACCGTAAAAATAAAATATCCCGATTTCGAAAACTCAAATTTCGAAGCTATTGTTGACGAAATGTTAACCGGCGAAGATTATCAGGCTCTTATCTCTGAGCTTTTAGGATCCGGCGAAATTGATTTAACATCAACTCAGGAAGAAGTAATTGATGCATTGCTTCCCAGGATTATATCTATGCTGCAAACCGCTGTTGATAATCTTGAAATTACTGCTATTGAAACCGAAGGATACCTTGCTGTAACCAACGTTAACGGCAGATGGTTAATTGATGCATCCTTATCAGAATTTTAATATCTGCCCCCTTAACCACAGTTAAGGGGGCTATTTCTGAAAAACTTTTAAGCATAGGAGATTACTTATGAAAGAAAAATTCAAAGCCATCAATTTCCCCGCACTTTTGTTACTGATAGCCTCAGTTTTCAGCATTAAATCAGTCCTTTTAAGTATTTTTTCGCTGTTTAAGGGATATTGGACTTTGATCAGTCCCATATTTTTTATCAATACACTTACTCCCCTTGTACTGTTTTATCTTATCTTTATGAAGGAGGATAAGAAAAAGCTTCTCGGATTAATATCAGTAATTTTAAGTGTAGCATCGCTTTTATGCGGGGTTATCAATATCCCATACTTATTTAAGACAGATGCTTTCATAACCATAATTGTAAACGGTCAGTTATGCGATGTTATAGTCAACATATTTACCGGAGTATTACTGCTTATTCTCGGTATAAAGCTTATAAAAAACAAAGACATAACAACAGGATATTATTTCCTTTGCGGTCTTTGCATATTCTTAGTACTCTACGGCAGCGTATTTACGGCAATTGCAAACCCGCTTGCTATATTATCACGCTTTCCAATTTTCTTATACACCCTTTCTTTATGGTACATTCCCAAGCTGTATAAAGAATCCGAGCGCTATAAAACCTGCATAACATCAGGCAAGATTAAAGGGCTTATTATTACGGCAGTAGCTATGTATGCCCTTCTTACCGTTGCAACTCTCTTTGCCGGAGGTTCTACCACATCCTACAAAAATGACCGCGGATACTGGGGCAGCGACGGATATTATCACGCAACCGAATCAGAAGCGGCAGAAGCACGCAGAAGAGCCAATGAATGGATGGCGGAAAACTGGTACTAAAAGAAACATCTACGCAATACAGGTATGCAAATGCATATCTGTATTTTTTATTTTGAAAATTTTCAAAAAAACTGTTGACAAATACAAAAAGGTATGTTATATTTATATTAACGATAACAATTATCATTATCAGAAGGGAGGAAATCGATGATTTCAAGAAAGAGTCATAAGCGCGATTCCATTCTTACACTTTTACAAAGTGTCAAGTGTCATCCTACAGCC
>JAUNRD010000074.1:0-991 GCA_030535815.1 Clostridia bacterium | reverse complement strand
ATTTATTATAGCACATTCAGATATAGATGCAGCTATGGAGCTTAAAGAGGAAATTCCAGAGCTTTCCCTGGCAACGGTTTACAGAAATTTAGAACAGCTGGCAGATATGGGAATTATTCAGAAGATTGAAGGTGAGGATAAAACCTCTCACTTTGACGGAAACAAGGACCCACATTTCCACCTTTCCTGCAAAAACTGTAAAAGGATTTTTGACATTCCCACAGATTTTGTCGCCATCCCGGTGGACGGCATTATAAAAGAAGCCCCCTTTGAGGTAACAGACTATATAGTACATTTTCGGGGAATATGTCCCGAATGTAAAATAAAAATAAATTGATTATAAAGAAAGAGGTAATGATTATGGCAAAGTATGTATGCACAGTATGCGGTTATGTTCACGAAGGAGATTCAGCTCCCGAAAAGTGTCCCGTTTGTAAGGTTCCCGCTGAAAAGTTCAAGGTTATGGAAGAAGGCGCAGCTCTCGCAGCTGAGCACGAATATGGCGTATACGCTAAGACAGTAAAGAATAATCCCGACATTTCCGAAGAAGACAAAAAGTATATCTTTGAACAGCTCATGGCTAACTTCAACGGTGAGTGCGCAGAAGTAGGTATGTATCTTTGCATGGCTCGTATTGCTCACAGAGAAGGCTATCCCGAAGTAGGTCTTTACTGGGAAAAGGCTGCTTATGAAGAAGCAGAACACGCTGCAAAGTTTGCTGAGCTTCTTGGCGAAGATTTAGAGCCCAATATGAAAGCTACAACAAAGGACAACTTAAAGTGGAGAGTTGACTGCGAATATGGTGCAACACAGGGTAAGTTCGACCTTGCATCCTGCGCTAAGAAGAACGGACTTGACGCAATCCATGACACAGTTCACGAAATGGCTCGCGACGAGGCCCGTCACGGCCGTGGCTTGGAAGGTCTCTTAAAGAGATATTTTAAATAAGATTAGATACAATTAGATACGATTTGATACGGAGGTTGAGGTT
>JAUNRD010000488.1 GCA_030535815.1 Clostridia bacterium | reverse complement strand
TAAAAAATATTTGAAATAACAGGGGTTAATGCGTATTATCTTAATCAAATGAATAATTGAGCCAAAGGAAGTTTGCATGGCTAGACGCCCAAATTGGAGGAAAAGTTCCAGGCTATACATGGCATCATACAGAAAAGTCGGGGATAATGCAATTGGTTCCTAGAGGCATTCATCGAATCACCCCACACAATGGCGGGCGAAGCCCGGGAATGTGGGCATATATAGGAAAAAATAGAAACGGAGGAAGAAAAAATGGAAATTAAGAAAGATTCTATAGCTTATCCTTTGCCGAGCAATGAACTGATAGAGGAAAAAGAAAAAAAGTGGCATTTAGTGTTACTGCAAGATTATAAGGCGTTTGTTATGTCTTACAACGGCGGTGAGCCCGTACAAGATAGTTTCTCATGCGATGGATATGAGTATGGTATAGATAGGTTTTTATGCATATTAAAAAATGCAAGAGAATCTGAGTACGGAATTTATGATATAAGTGTTGTGGATACACAAATCGGAGAAATGCTGACGGACAACGAAGAACTTATAGGTATAGAAGTCTTACCGATTGCCGAGCTATACGGTGGCGATATGGTTTGTCTTGATTTCAGAGAAAATCCTGATTCTCCAACTGTTTGCATATGGGATAGTGAGGAATCTGATGAATTTGAGCCGGTGACCTACGAAATAGCAAAATCCTTTACGGAATTTTATGATATGCTGTATGAAGAATAAGAAATAATCAGTTTGAATGACAAGAAAGGACGCAGGATGCGTCCTTTCTTGTTTTGCGGTTCGTCATAAATGCCCGGCGGCTTTGCGAACCATAGGGAGATTCTTCCTCAGGCATCAGCCTTAGTCAGAATGACAGACATAAGGATTGCGTTCTCTTTGATAGTGTCATTCTGAGGTGTAGCCGAAGAATCCAAAAAATGCGGAGGATATATCGGTTGCGGTGAGTCGAGCGCAAGGTATGCCCTATGACGGAAATAAGGAAGTGGAAGCTTACGAATATGGTCTTGAGCAGCGGAAAAACGGCAAGGGACAGGACTTAGAGCTCTTAATCGAAGCCACAGACTACCTTGACAGAAATCCGGATAGTGGTATAATGAAAAGATATAGTTATAGTTGAATTTGCTTTACAAATTTATGCTTTTATGATATAATCAAGATAGCTACATACTGCAGAATGCAGGAAGGGAGAAGAGTTATGAATGATTTACTAACAAATCAAAAATCAATTGAGAACAAAGATAAGCCAGGTAGTATTGAATTAATGGTGTCGAAATATAAACGGGCAATTAATGTTATTAAAATAATTATGTTTTGTGTGGTTATGTTGCTACTTGTGTCCTTTCATTTGGCTTTAGAGGTAGATAGATATACCTACAAATCTGTTCCGGTAAATTACGAGCGTCTTAATACGAATAGCTTTGCGGGACAACGTTGCTATATTGATTCGATCATTTCTTGCGAAGAAATGTTCTGTGTTTTAACAACTAATACTTATAATGATATAAAAGTGGGATCGGATACTTCCATATATTATTTGGCTGAAGATAAAAATGGTTTTAAGTTTTCTATTGTCTCTGATTTCGAGACACAGCGCTATTTGAAAAACTATATGGAATCAGGGATGCAAGAGATGAAATTATATGGGACAGTAACAACGCTGCCGAAAGATATTGAATATTTTCCTTCGGATGCTGCGGAAGGAGTACCGCAATATGCAATTGACGAAATATCTGAGGAGAATAAAAAAT
>JAUNRD010000073.1 GCA_030535815.1 Clostridia bacterium | reverse complement strand
ATTTTCGTCCGAGGTTAATTTTCCGCAGTCTCTTACGTAGATTTCCATTTCTCCGCAGGAAGTATTTCCTTCAAAAACGAAATTATCAACGTGGTTTATATTAATGATTCTACCCTTATCAAAATAACAATTTCTCACGGTTATATTTTTATGATAATATGGTTCCTTGTCTGTAAATTCCACTTCACCTAAAAAATTAATTTTTGCACAATATTCCGTATTCAACAATTTACAGTTTTCCATTAAAAAATCATTAACCGGCCCCGACTCATACCAATAGGTTGTATCACCGGTAAAAATTACGGACTCGGTTTTATTATCAAATACTGAGTTTCTTATTATGGTTTTAGCTCGGCTTTGCAGGCGCATCGTACCTCTGAATCGACCAAACCTGCAATTTTCTATTAATATCGTAGGATTACTTGAAAGGTTTTCTGCAATATCACCGGTCTCTACGTACTCGACTTCCTTATCCAGAGTAAATACAAACTGTTCGTTTTCAGAATCAAGTAAAATATCCTCTAAGGTGTATTCTCCTCTTTTCTCCTGAGTTCTGCCCCGATATATTGCAATGCGGTCTCCTTTAACAAATATGGGGCAATCAATTTTCACGCTCTTTCCCACGAATTTACATACAAGTTTCTTTCCTTCAAAGTTCATTACCTTTATATAATTATTATGGATGTTAACCGTATCGTCAAGCAGACCTTCCATATGGGAATTTTTAAGCACAAACTCACCCTTACAGTTGAATATATGAATACCGTCAGCATTGTTGGTTACAAGTCTTCCGTTACCCTCATAATTAATGTACATACTGTAGTTATCGAAGTACATATTCTTGCAGTTCATACCCATAACTCCGTAGGCCGCACCGTGGATAATTATGAAGTCTTCAATGAAAGTATCCTCCGAATTTACCACAACTATGGAGCACTTATCGCGAACTTCGTGGGTGAACAAAAGGCTGTTTTTGCCGTCGTTTGCCTCCCATCTTTCAGGGAAGTTTCCTTTCAATATGAGGTATTCCCCGTCTTCTTCAACTAAAATCTGTCTTATGGGAAGGGGCGGCTTTTCACAGGGGAATATTTCAGGGCCGAACAAACCTAAAATTATGGGATATTCTTTTACGCCGGTACTGTCATAAAGCCAGAGAAGACAATCGTTATAATTAAGCTTTTTCTCCCAGGTATCGCTTACCGCATAAAGAAATCCGTCCTCCACTCTGTACCTGAAGCCTTCGTCTATTTTTATCTTCATACGACCTTCACCGCACTCAATTACCTTGCCCTGAGTATAGAATGGTCGGTCGTAATCTATTTTAACATTTTTAATCTTTACATTTTTGCAGTTATTGATTATAAAGGGAATTATCCTTCCGTGAAAAACCAGGGTTGCCCCGTTAAAATCAAGAGTTACATTTTCTAAATTTTCCAGAAAGAATCCCGCAGGCATAGGCTCGCCTTCATATTTGGTATAGGAAAAATACACTTTATCTTGGGTGTATATGCAATCTTCGTAATAAATGTCATAGCGAGCCTTATCGGCTTTATAATAGGTGTTGCCGGAAAACTTTATCCCCTTTTTATAAATTGCTTCCATAGTCTTTCTCCTTTTTCAAAAAATCTTTTATTTTAAGAGGTCCGAATGCAGGAATGCTTCTTCTCCCGGTATCTGTAATATTACAGTAAAAGCTGTTGCCGAATCCATAGCATATATAACATTCGCTCAGCTTTTCAGCATCTATTTCCGTTTTAATTCTTACAGAATCTCCTTCAAGACAAAGCCTTGAAACAGCACGAAGGGGTGCACCGTCTTCCTTTTCGTGAATTGAAAATCCGGACGGTACTCCAAGGGAAGTAAGTTCCCCTTTGATGTTTTTGAAATTAACACGGATATTTGAACGAAAGGGTACAAAGTCATCTTCCACAATTTCAAAGGAATCAAAGGAGGGAGACGCCTCGCCTTTTCCTGTAATCAGATAATTCATAGCTTCTGCCGCCCTAAATCCGAGTATCTCGTGAGATTCGCTCGAAAGATGAATAAGGTCATCCAATTCCAGATCAACAGAATAAACCGTTGTAAGATTATCTATGTAGTTTTCAAGTATTCGTTGCAATTCTCTGGTTCTGCTCCATGGAATATCGCTGTAGCACGCCACAAATTTATTTATCTGCACCTCTACAAAGGGAAGTTTTTCATCACAGAAGTCCCTTCTCATTCCCGAAACAAGCTTTTTCATATCGCTTATAAAGCTTTCTATTCCCGGTATGTCGGTCTGAGACTCACCCTGATACCAGAAAACGCCCTTTATGTAGCTTCCGCATTCTTTAACACGGCGTTTTGCAGCACTATAGAGATTATCAACCCCATCGGGATCCCATTGCTTTAAGTTTGACCCACCGACACCGCAGGGTATAACTCCCTGAGGCACACCCTCTGTCAGCTTTCGCATTTCAAGAGCAAAATATAATCCGGGACCCACTCCGTCAGTTTGCACCTTTGGGAATTCTTCTCCCCAAGGAGATTTTTTTCTATAGTTTCTGTAAGGAGCCCTTATGCATTCATCTATAGATTCCCAAAGCTGGTGAAGCTGTGTTTTTGCCGCACCCCAGCTTTCGTTCATATAGTAGGCGCGGACATCTGCAAGGGGATTTTCATCGTAGAGCTTATATTTTCCTCTGTGTTTTCCTGCCCCTTCCATATTGGACTGACCTGCTAAAAGCCATAAATCTCCCACATAGATATCAGAAAGTGTTAAGCTTTCCTTATCGTCCGATATAATTATTTCATAAGGTCCACCTATGGGGATGCCGGAAAGGATATAAGCATTTTCATTAATCTTTTCAAATTTCCCCAAAGAAGTTTTTATTTCTCCAAAAGCTTCTGCCCCAAAAATGCACTTGCAAAAACCATTTTCATCTCTTTGCAAAACCGCACCGTTTAAAAGTCCGTAATTAATCTTCATAATTAAAACTCCCCGAAAGTAATAATAAGAGGATAGTCCTTGACAGGAATATTGGTGAACTTAAAAAGTCCGTTTCCCTTATCCTGCATGATTTTTTCACCGATTTCGTAAATTGAGCCGTCCATAGGGTCAATAAGTCTTACTTCTCCCGAAACTCCCGAAAGTTCAAATGTAGCACTTCCTTCAAAGCCGTGGCAGGTTACAAGATTTGTAGAATTCCAGTAGCAGAAAGACCGCCTGAAATTATTTCCTTTGTAGGGGTATCAAAACCATCTATTCTTATTGACCTTCCCGGTGTGAATATGGAAGGAATGTATGCAGGTGTTATTTTCCCGTTAAAGAGTGCACAAAGATTTCGGAATGCATAATAGGATGGCTTTTCATAATAATCGCCAACCAAAGTTCCCGTTTTGCTGTCAAATTCCGCACCGAGCAGACCGAAATATCCGCAGGTAGTTATAGGCCCATCTGCTTTTGCATCAAGGTTTTCTGCCATATCAACGGCTGAAAATACCGATGTAAACAAAACTCCCGACATTATTTCCCCCACAATGTGACGAAGAAGATATTTTGTCTGCATATCGGGGTTTGTCCTTACCCAGTTAAGAGCACCGTTTCCTCCGCTTTTGGATTGAGACCCCATCTCCCCCTGAATAACATCTATGTCCTTACCATAGCTTTCAGCCAATGCCTTTATAGCCTTTGCTTTCTGCATGGAAGTGCTTTCGTCATAATTATAGGAGTGATATGTAACCCCGTCTGTAACCTCCAATATTCCCGATGCAAATTCTTCATTGAAAGCAGACAAGGAATCCTCATAGTGCGAGCCTGTCAAAACTTTGGCTGATTCGTCATTTTCTTTTATAACCTTACCTGTCTTTACAGCAAACTCCGTATATTCCAAAGGATTTGGATGTGGTCTCCAGGTCCATCCCCCTTCAGGCTCGTTCCATATTTCGTAGTACTCTATTCTACCTTTAAAGTGTCGTGCGGTTTCACCCACATAACGAAGCCACGCATCATATGCTTTTTTAGTTCTTATGGGAGGGCAACCAACGGCACCGTAATATTCTTTTGCCAGATCGTCATACAAGGAGTTCCCATAGCAAAGGCAAAGCCAGGGTTTAAGACCACGGGAAATAAGGTTATCAACCTGACTGTCAAGCCAGGAAAAATCATAAACGCCCTCTTTTTTCTCTGTCTTTTGCCATCCCGACTGTATTCTTATCCATTTGACGCCAAGGGATGCCACTTTATCATATACTTTTTCGGGATCGAAGGCATCACGGTCAAGCTTTTCCATTCCAAGGCCCATAGGTGACTCTGATACCTCTATTGATGAAACGAATCTAAGTGTTCCGAGCTTTTTTAATCTTTCCATTTTCCCACTTCCCGCCATTATATTTTTATAATATTTCTCTTTCCTCTTGACTTTTACGAATAAAGGTGTTATACCCTAATTATAAAGCTTTGCCAAAATTTATTCAATATAAAATAAAACTTTATTTTTATAAAATCTTACGATTAGGTTTAAGGAGGACATTATGTCAAGCGAATTAATATTACCCGAACTCTTAATGTGCGGATATTACGACAGCAGTCTTTTTTCTTCCGCAAAAGTAACGCCCAAGCGGAGGTGCACCATGGTTGAGGTAGAGCATTTTTTAGAAGATGGAAAAAATATTTTCTTAAACAATGAGGCTTTTCCCATACGAAAAAACCATGTTTTCCTTTCTTTACCCGGAGATGTCAGAAACAGCGAACTTCCTTTCAAAGCAAAATATATTAAGTTTATGGCAGAAGGAAAGATTATAAAAACGCTTTCTTCTGTTCCCCGATATTTTAATATGAATCGCTCTTTTGAGATTTTGTCCTTACTTGATGAAATAATAACTCTTCACGCCTCAAAGGAGGATAACGAAATTCTGCTTCAGGGAAAGCTTTTAACCTACATATCCTTGTTGATTGAAGAAGCAATGAACTCTCAGAAAACGCAATCCTATAAACGTGCAATTACCGCTCAGGCTCAAAGCTTTATAAAGAACAATTGCAGCATGCCGATAAAGCTTTCCGATATTGCCAGAGAAGTAAATTTAAGTCCTAACTATTTCCACACCATTTTCACGGAAGTTTGCAGAATTACTCCCCGTGAATATTTAACCGAGTGCCGTGTAAGTATGGTTAAAAACCTTTTAATTACAACTAACCTTCCCCTATCTGAAATTGCGGAGCGCTCCGGATTTAAGACCCAGCAATATATGACATCAATTTTTAAGTCCGAAGAAAATTTTTCTCCTGCACAATTCAGAAAGCAACACCAGAATGAATATTTAAAATAAAAAACCTCGGTGTATTACACCGAGGTTTTTTGCCTTTAAGGACTAAATTACATATTGTTAAGGTTTGCTTCGAGCTTTTCAAGTTCAGCCTTGATTGCAGCGGGAAGCTTGTCGCCGAACTGAGCGAAATATGCCTTGATACCTGTAGCGGGATCTTCAACATCGTCGATCCAGTTCTGCTTGTCGATTGCAAGAAGCTCGGAGAGCTTTTCTTCGGAAATGCCAAGGCCTTCAACGTCGAGGTCCTTGATTTCGGGAACATAACCGATAGCTGTTTCCTTAGCGCCAACCTTGCCTTCGCAGCGGTCTAAGATCCAGAGAAGAACTCTCATGTTGTCACCGAATCCGGGCCACATAAAGTCGTCGTTCTCATCCTTACGGAACCAGTTAACGTGGAAGATTTCGGGAGCCTTGTCGCCAAGCTTTTTGCCCATTTCAAGCCAGTGATTCCAGTAATCAGCCATATTGTAGCCAACGAAGGGCTTCATAGCCATGGGGTCACGACGAACTACACCAACTGCACCTGCAGCAGCTGCAGTTGTCTCGGATGCCATTGTCGCACCAACGAAGGTACCGTGTGTCCAGTCTCTTGACTGATATACAAGAGGAGCACACTTAGCACGACGGCCGCCGAATACGATAGCGGAAATCGGAACACCTTCGGGATTTTCAAATTCAGGTGAAATGCAGGGGCAGTTTACTGCGGGAGCTGTGAAACGTGAGTTGGGATGAGCAAGCTTGTTGCCTTCTTCTGTATATTCCTTACCGTTAACCTTAGCGCCCTTCCACTCTGTTGCATTTTCGGGAGGATTCTTGTCGAGACCTTCCCACCAAACTGTCATATCGTCATTATTGATTGCAACGTTTGTGAAGATTGTGTTCTTCTTTGTTGCAGCAAGAGCGTTGAAGTTTGTCTTTTCGCTGGTACCGGGAGCAACACCGAAGAAGCCTGCTTCGGGGTTGATTGCATAGAGTCTTCCGTCCTTACCGATTCTGAGCCATGCAATATCGTCACCAACTGTCCAAACCTTGTAGCCCTTCTTCTGTAAATACTCGGGAGGAATTAACATTGCAAGGTTTGTCTTACCGCAGGCAGAGGGGAATGCAGCACAGATGTACTTAACCTCTCCCTTGGGATTTTCAAGACCTAAGATAAGCATATGCTCTGCCATCCAGCCTTCCTGCATACCAAGATAGGATGCAATACGAAGAGCAAAGCACTTCTTACCTAAGAGTACGTTTCCGCCGTAAGCAGAGTTGATGGACCAGATTGTCTTATCCTGGGGGAACTGAACGATGTATCTGTCATCGGGATTTACGTCTTTCTTTGCGTGTAAGCACTTAACGAAATCGTCGCTGTCACCGAGAGAATCCATAACAGCCTTACCGATTCTTGTCATAATAGCCATATTCAATACAACATAGATACTGTCTGTAAGCTCAACACCGATCTTGGAGAAGGGAGAGCCAACAGGACCCATGGAGTAAGGAATAACATACATTGTTCTTCCAACCATAGAGCCGTCGTAAAGCTTAGAAAGCTTTGCGTACATTTCTTTAGGATCCATCCAGTTGTTGATGGGGCCTGCTTCTTCTTTGGTGGGTGTGCAGATAAAGGTTCTGTCCTCTACTCTTGCAACGTCGTTTTCTGCCGTTCTGTGGTAATAGCATCCGGGAAGAAGCTCTTCATTAAGCTTAATCATTTCACCGGTTGATACAGCTTCCTTGCGAAGCTCTTCAAGCTGTGCTTCGGATCCGTCGATCCAAACGATTTCTGCCGGCTTAGTCATAGCTGCCATTTCATCAAGCCAAGCTAAAACTGCCTTGTTGTTTGTTAATGCCATAACAAATCTCCTTTCAAAATTAACCTTTGGTTATTATATACCTTCTTAAAAACAATTATAAATCCGATTTTTTCCCATTATAATTGTTATTTAAATTATACTATAAAACATTTAATAAATCAATTGTTTTTTTTCATAAAAATCACTTTTTGTGAAAAATTTACCAATATATAAAAAAACACCTCTTTTTCTGTCAATCTTTTGTAGATTTATACAGTCTATTGACATTTCTCCGTTTTTTAATTATACTTAAGCATAAGGATGTGGTTTTATGGATATAGCATACCAAAAAAGCATCAATGTCAAATATGATGCGGATGTTTTTGTAGCGGGTGCAGGGCCATCAGGCTTTGCGGCGGCAGTTTGTGCCGCAAGATGCGGAATGAAGGTTATTCTTTCCGAGCAGTCCGGCGTAATCGGCGGAAGCAGTATGCTTTCAGGCGTTCCCGAGCTTATGAATTTTGATGACGGGGTAAACTTTCTACCAAAAGGTATAGGAAGAGAGGTTTACGATTCTCTGGGCTATTCCCACTCCTATAGCCGCTCCTGGCACAATGTAAGGCCCGAAGAATTAAAG
>JAUNRD010000487.1 GCA_030535815.1 Clostridia bacterium | reverse complement strand
TTGCCGCAGAGCCAACAATTATAAGCGGGCGGTAGAACGGAAAAATAAGGAGGAATAATCATGACAGAGAAATTAAAAAGAGCAGACAGTTTTTTGTACAAATTGGTATTGATTTTAATTGTGATTGAACTTGTAGCAGGGGTCATTCTTTGGATCGACTCTGGGGCGTTTTTTATGTTTCTTGTAGCAGTAATCGCCGCTCTTGCACTTTGGTGTGACTACATTATAGCAGGATATTTTTATTTCATTGCTGTGGATAAAGGCTATAGCGATGTTGCATTCTTGCGTATGTCCTTCTTTTTGACTTTGGTTGGATATATTATGGTTGCTGCAATGCCTAACAATCCCAACACTCAGAGTATAAATGAACTTGAACTTCCAGAAATCTGAGGAGGAAAAGAAATGGCAGAAAGATTTACAAGGCTGTTTTCTCTGGCTGAGAATCTGTATACGGAAGGCTCTCCCATCCTAATTGCAGCGGGAGCTTTGCAGAAGGACAATCAGACAGAAAAGATTTTTGCACAGCTTAAATTCAAGAACATTACAAATAAAACCATAAAGGCTGTCAAGATAAAGCTGTTCCCGCATGACACTATCGGCAATGCCTTAGAGGGTGCAATTGAGCAGGAATATCTTGACCTGAGCGCTGAGCGTGGTGAAGAGTTCGGACAGAAAACCGCAGTCAAGATTTCCAATGCCTCCACACGCGGTTTCGCTGTTGAAATTTGTGCGGTTTATTTTGCGGATAACAGCACATGGAGCGGCGAGGGCGCAGAGTGGAGCAGCCTTCCAACGCCTGAAAGCATTGAAGAGAGCCTTGAAGATTTGGAACTCGTAAAGCAGTACAAGCTAAAATACGGCGCAGACTGCGAATATACTGCGTCTGAATATAAGGACTTGTGGTTTTGCACCTGCGGCGAGCTGAATCACATGGGCAAAAAATGCTGTGTCTGTGGGAGAGAACTTGCAACAATCAAAAATGCGGACCTTGATGAGCTGAAATCAGAACGGGACGTAAGACTTGAGGAAGAACGCCGCAAGGCAGAAGCAGACAGAGAAGCCGCGGCAGCGCAGGCAAAGAAAACCAAGAAAACTATAAAGGTAATAATTCCGATAGCAGCGCTTATTCTCGCCGTTATTGCAATCTTTACATTTATATCAAAGAAAAACAGCTCTGCAGCTGAAAAAGAGTTTGTTGAGCATATAAGTGTCTCTATGCTTGAAGCAACTGAATTTGCAGATAACATTACTGCCCCCACCGATGCCGCCAAGGATTTGTTGGAATTATATGATAAATACGCTCCTTACTGCGGAACATATACTTGGCTTAGCATGGACGGAACAGCGGTTAAGGAATATAGCTTTGTGTCAGACTTCTATGTTGAAGATGGCGTGTTGTACTGGGTATATGATGATTCTGAATATACTCGCTTGCATTCTCTGGTAGCTTTCTATTCCAATCCGAAGAATCAGTCCAAGCCTGAGTATGCCTTTTTGCAGTCTCCGCTTGCGGTCAATGACATGAAGGCATACGAAAAAATAGAAGATGACATGATGGATATGTCGGTTGAGTTTAAGAATGAAAGAATAATAATCACTTCTGGATATTTCGAAAACTACACTCAAGGCTCCGAATATGTCATTACGGATAAACATTATGATTTGTTTAGCTTGGAAGCGGAAAAAGAAAATGTTCTTTCTCAAAAGAATGTAACTATACTTGACTTCGATGGTGTATCAGCATCAAACTACGACCGTGCT
>JAUNRD010000486.1 GCA_030535815.1 Clostridia bacterium | reverse complement strand
GTAAGGTCAGGGCGCTTATAGTAACCGAGCATTACGTTGTCACCCTTAACGCAGATTTCGCCGATGCCTTCTTCTGTCTCGTCAAGAAGCTTCATTTCAAGGCAGGGAAGCACGAAACCAACTGTTGTGCAGTCGTTATGTTCTCTTCTGTTAACGGCTATCAAGGGAGAACACTCGGAAATTCCGTATCCGTTCATAAGGAAAATACCGATGCTGTCAAAGAATTCGCCAAGCTCTGCACGAACGGGAGCACCGCCGCAGATGAGCTTGAAAAGATTTCCGCCGAAGGACTCGTGAATTGTCTTAAAGAACTTCTTACGAAGGTCAATTCCGAACTTTCTTAAGAAATTACTTACCTTGATTAAAATCTTAAGGCCCTTTTCCTTGCCGCCTTCTTTAGCCGCTGCCCATATCTTTTTATAGAAAAGCTCAGCAAAAGCGGGAACTATATACATATAGTCAGGCTTGAATTCCTGCATATTTTTAAGAACCTGGGTAAGCTTTGCATTGATGCACATTGTAGCGTGGCCATGGATACCAACAAGTATTCCGGGAACAGCCTCATAGGTGTGATGGAAGGGAAGCACTGCAAGCTCCACAGTTGAAATGCTTGATACCTGCATTCCGTGGTAAATCATCGCACATAAGTTGTGCTCAGAAAGCATAACTCCCTTGGGATCGCCTGTTGTACCTGAGGTATAGATAAGCATCTTAAGTACGTTCTGATCGCCCTGCATATCAACATAGCTTCTGTCCCCTTCTTCGTAGAGCTTCTTGCCCTTTTCAAGGAACTTTTTATAGGATAAGAATTTACCCTCGTCCTCTTCACGGTCAAATCCGATGAAGTACTTGATGTTGGTGAATTCCGCTTCTCTTTCGTGGAAAATATCCTCGAACTTTGATGCATAGAAGAATACTTCACTGTCGGAGTTGTTTACAACTCTTACCATATCGTCAATGGGCATTTCCTTGTCAATCGGAACGAAAACTCCTTCGGACATAAGCATTGTAAGGTAGGTGCAAATCCAGTCATAGCTGTTTTCACCGGAAGTTGCAACGTGCTTTGTTGCCATACCGATGGAAGAAAGTGCTGTTCCGAGATAGTCAACGGTCTTTCTGAATTCGTTGTAGGAAGCAGACTTTATTTCCTTACCGTCTCTCCACTTGTACAAAGGCTTGTCACCGCAAGCGGAAACCGCCTTATTAAGCATATCTTTAATAGAGTCAAATTTTTCAACTTCGTTAAGCTTTAAATTTATCTTTCCCATAAAGAAACCTCCAATATAATATTCCCTATTATTATACATCATATTGAATACTATGTCAATACCTTTCGGCAAAATGATGTCATTCAGACTTCCTTATTCCGGAAATTTTTCACCTTTTACAATGGATATAAGATAATAGCAACGCTCCTTTGTATAGCTTGACGCCGTCACGTTTCTCACCATAGCTTCACCGCTTCCGCCTTCCCAGTCCTTTGCCGCTTCTTCTATTGCCGCTTCTTTCTCGGCAATCCATAACAGTTCGGCTTCTTCAAGGGAGGCAAAGTCATCTTTATCCATATTATCGCTTAAATATGTGTATATTTCATTAAGGAGTTCATCCCATTTTAAGAATATATTGTAGCTTTCAATATTGATATCAGTCTGAGTTATAGTATTTTTATTTTTAATTTCGCTGTATTCTTCAATTTCCGCAGCTTTAGTCAAAAATTCCTCCGCCTTCTCTTCGCTTATGTAGTCCTTTTGGCAACCCACAAATGCAAG
>JAUNRD010000485.1 GCA_030535815.1 Clostridia bacterium | reverse complement strand
CTGCCTTGATGAAGGTATCAATTCCTTCTTTTGCCTTAAAGGTACCCTTATAGAAGCAGGGTTTATTTTTGCCAACATTTCCGTTATATTTAACCTTTGAAATGTCCTTTAACGGAAGCGAATAGATGTCCCAGTTCATAACGAGAGAAAAGTCGTGGTATTTTCTTCCCGTCTCGGAACCTATTACATCAAGGTGAACACAGTCGGTAATTCCCTTATGCTCCGTAGTCATAAAGAGTCCATAGTTTATTCTTCCCATATTTTCAACTAAAATGGAAAGCTTTGTCCCCTCCTTCGGGATTGTAAAGCGTATATCATATTCTCTGTCACGGTATGCCGTGCCTATATATTCGCCGTTTAAGTAGACTGTTGCCCTGTCACGAAGCCCTTCAATGGAAAGAGCTCTTATATGCTCGTTGGTATATTCAAGGAAGGTTTCATAGAGCACAAAGCCATAGGCCTGGTCAAGCTCTTCAAAGGTTCTGGTCTGGGGCGAAAATATCTTTTTAGCGGCAATATCATCTACCGAATCGAAAAAGCTTCCGCACTCTGTAAGGGTAATTTCTTCGGGTGCCTGGGAGATATACTCATATTCGTTTCGCTCATAGGGGATGCCGCGTTTTTCGCAAAGCACCTTTTTAAGTTCATAATATTTCTCGGTAGGTCTGCCTTCCTCGCTTACGGGAGCATCAACGTCATAGCTTGTTTCAAAAGGCACATATCTGTTTTTTGCATAGGGAGCGTCTTTTCTGAATATGCCGTAGTTTGCACCGGACGAAAATCCGAAGTTTGTGCCACCGCAGAACATATAAAAGTTTACCATAAAGCCTCTGTCTAAGCTGTTTTTGTAATTTGCCGCAGCCCCCTCAGGCGTCTGACGGAAAAATACACCGCCCCACTGCTGAGCACGGCCTGCCCACTGCTCACACACCATTAAAGGTCTGTCGCCCTGAAATTCCTTAAGAGTTTCCTTAGCACCTTCGGGAACAGTTCCCACGTCTATACCTGTCCATATTTCGGGAACACTTCCCCATTTAAGGTGCTTCATTTCGTGTCCGTTCGCCGTATATAAAGGCACATCCACACCAAGCTCACGGAGCATATCGGCAACAGCTCTTATGTAAGATGTATCGTTTCCGAAGGAGCCGTACTCGTTTTCAACCGCAACGGCAATTATGGGCCCGCCGTTGCTGGATAAGAGAGGAACAAATTCCTTTGCCAGACGCTCGGTATATTCCCTTACGTGGCGCATATAGTTTTCTTCATTACAGCGAATCTGTATGTTTCTGTCTTTAAGTAACCAGTAAGGAAGTCCGCCTAAATCCTGCTCTCCGCACATATATGGAGAAGGACGGAGGAGCACTTTAAGTCCCATATCCCCTGCCATACGGATAAATGCCGCAAGGTCTAAATTATCTTCAAAGTGAAACTCACCTTTCTCAGGTTCATGCATATTCCAGGGCACATAGGTCTGAACGCAGGTCAAACCGAAATCCTTCATAAGCTTTAATCGTCTTTCCCAGCCTCCACGTAAAAATCTGAAATAGTGCATATCTCCCGATGCAATATAAAAGGGCTTTCCGCCAAGATAAAGCTCATTACCTTTAATTTCAAGCAATTCTTTCATCAAGTATACCTCCCGTTTTGTTGTTAAGCTCATATTACCACAGCTTTTTCCTTATTTCAATATGAAAATGTTGCGATGGTTGGACAAAGTTGCGATTTTTTCATAATATTTTTATTGAAAATTCCTTTTATTTATACTATAATAGCC
>JAUNRD010000072.1 GCA_030535815.1 Clostridia bacterium | reverse complement strand
AATATAATCGATTATTGCTCTTGCATAATCCACCTTGTTATCGGAAATTTTATAAATCTTCTTGTTTTTAAGCTTTGATTCGTCAAAGTCTCCCGAAAGCTCCCAGTACTGCTCTATCCAGTGAAGGAAGCTTTTCATAAAGGGATAATATTCCGATGCCTTTTTTATCTCCGAAGGCGTAGACGCCCCGTCATAAGCCATATAAAGGGTATCAAAAATCTTATTCAAGGCAACCTCGGCAAACTCCTTATACCCCGTAAGCCGGTAGTGTCCGTAGATGTGCTGATAGTTAAATTCCTTTATAAGCTTCATAAGATGCACCCTCTGAGGTGACAAGCATATTCCGTTTTCTATGTTGCTGTTTTCGCACACATCGGAAATAAATTCGCTTATTAAAACCGTGTTATTTATATGCTCGATACTCATACCGGAAAGCTTTTTGTCTTCTTTTAAGATTTTCACAAGCTCAGCTAACTGCACACGGGTTAAAATCTTAAGAATGAGAGCGTCCTCAAGGTCTCTTCCCAGATAGGAAATTTTATCCGCCAGTTTCACAACACAGCCTTCCCAGGTATAGGGCGAAAAATCCGACGCCTTTTTGAAGTTCTTAAGGTCAACCGCCTCGCTTCTCGGAAACAGATGGTTTTCATCCACCTCTCCGCAATGGGAAACAATACCGTCCCTTACGGCGTAGGTAAGATTCATATTTTTGCGGCGGCTTTTATCGTCCTCAAGAAGCTCCAAATCATCCACAAGATGCAAACTGTTACGCTCGTGCCAGAATCCTTCCGTAACGCCGTTATTCACGGCAATCCTGTGAAGCACACCCTCGCCCGAATGGCCGAAGGGTGCGTGGCCCAAATCGTGTCCCATGGATATGGCGCGGGTTAATTCCGTATTAAGCCCAAGATGGCTTCCTATGGTGTAGCTTACGGATTCAACGTGCCCAACGTGCTCGATTCTCGTGCAGATATGGTCGCTCTTGGGCGAAAAGAACACCTGGGTTTTGTGCTTAAGGCGGCGGTATGCCATGGAGTGGATAATTCTCGTATAGTCACGTCCGAACTCCGTCCTCACATCGGCGCTTCTGTTATATATTGAGTTTTCTCTTTTTACGGCATTTTCCCACTTCGGATTTTCCGGGAAAAGTGCCTCTTTTGCAAATTTCATTGTATCACCTATAAATTGATAATTATATCATAAAGCTCTTTGGGGTTAGAAATTATAAATTCCGCTCCCGCCCCCTTTAACTCCTCCTCGGTGCGGAAGCCCCACTTAACTCCGATTGTATGTAAGGACGCCGCCTTTCCCGTTTCTATGTCAACGGAGGTATCACCAACAAAGGCTGAGTGCTCTTTATCCCCTTTAAGTTCCCCTAAAATATCCAGGGTAGATGCCGGGTCCGGCTTTAACGGAAAGCAATCCCTTGCTCCGTGGCAAAGGTCGATAAGCTCTTCTCCAAGCACCTTTTTAACAACATCAACCGTCGCAAAGTCCGGCTTATTTGATATAACACCCGTTTTTATTCCTGCCTCTTTAAGCTTTTTAAGCATTTCCACGATTCCGTCATAGGGACGTGTAAGATATAAACTGTCGGCATTATATATTTCGTTGTAATAAGCAAAAACCTTGTCAAAATCTTCCTCTGTATACTTCCCCGTTGCTTCAAGTGCCCTTCTTATAAGCTTAACTGCGCCGTTACCTGCAAAATATTTATAGCGGTCAACGGGGAAGGTGGGAAACCCGAAGTCGGACAATGCCTTATTTCCGTAATAGGCAATGGTGTCAATGGTGTTAAGAAGTGTTCCGTCAAGGTCAAAAATTACTGCTTTCATAAGTCTCTCCTCATTCTGTCATGTATAAATAAGTGAAGTTACCCTTAACCTTAAATTCTCCTAAGGCAGCAGGGATAAAGAAAGTATCCCCCGCCCTGGCACTTACAGTTCCGCCATCATAGCTGATTTCTGCTCTGCCCTCTTCAAAGAATATGAGTGCATAACGGTCGGTTGTTTTTTCAGTTTCTTCGCTTCCTGCTACCTTTATAAGTTCAAAATGCTCGCACCTGCAAAGGCGTGTTCTTTTATCTGAAAGCTTTTCTCTTTCCACATTTTTATAGGTTGAAACCTCCGCCGTGGCAATTGCTTCTTCTCTGTGGATTTCCCTCAAATTTCCGTTTTTGTCCCGTCTTTCATAGTCATAAACCCTGAAAGTTGTATCGCTGGACTGCTGAAGCTCCGCAATTACGATGCCCTCACCTATGGCGTGTACGGTTTTTGCAGGAACGAAGAAAAAGTCGCCCTTTTTAACGGGAACCTCTGATAAAAGGTGCTCCATTCCGCCCTCATAGCAGGCGGATTTGAATTCTGCGGGGGTAACCCCCTCATTGAATCCTAAATAAAGGAATGCCCCTTCCTTTGCGGAAAGCACATACCAGCACTCGGTTTTACTTTCTCCTCCACCTAAAAATTCCGCGGCTTCCTTATCGGGATGAACCTGAACGGAAAGCTTTTCCCTCGCATCAATAAGCTTGAATAAAAGGTTGAATCCGCCATTTCCCGTCATTTCGGGATTTTTTGCAAGAAGGGTAAAATCTCCTTCCTCAGTTTTACTTAAAAATCCCGGAACTATTGAAGCCTCGAAGGATTCACCGGTTGTGCTTGTGGGAATATCCTTTCCGAAAAGTGTCTTAAGACTGTCTCCGCCCCATAAAACATCTTTGAAAGCAGGGGTAAGTTTATATATTTTTTTCATTTGCATCACCTTATTTTTATTATCATTTTATTATATATCAAATCCCCTTCTTTGTCAACTTTGAAACCTCTGACACCAATAGAGGAACCAGCGAAAAAAGCATAACCTTAAAGGCAGAAGATACATCGAGGCTTACCGTTTTAAAAATATTGCACATAAACGGTGCACTGCAGGATATATACTGGAGAAAAACGCCTGCTATAAGAGAAATGTTAAGCCATTTATTTCCGGGAACTTCAGTCGAAAAAACACTCCTCTCGCTTCTGACAGAAAACGCATGAATAAGCTGAGATATGCTTAAAGTGCAAAAAGCCATTGTGCGCCCGAGAGCTTCTCCTCCTCCGACCCTTGTATTTCCGTAAACAAATGCAGCATATGCGGTTACTCCTATCAGAAGCCCTTCCAGCACAATTTTAATAAACAGACCGTCAGAAAAGAAACCCTTTTGGGGATTTTTAGGCTTGCGCAACATTATATCTCTATCACCCTTATCCAGTCCCAGCGAAATAGCAGGAAGGGAATCTGTTATAAGGTTAACCCACAAAAGCTCCACCGGATAAAGAATAGCTCCGTTTCCCATGAAAAATCCCGCCATCATTAAAAATACTTCACCGATATTTGACGAGAGCAGAAAATGTATAGCGTTCTTTATGTTATCGAAAAGCACTCTTCCCTCGGCAACTGCCGTAACTATTGTGGCAAAGTTATCATCGGTAAGCACCATATCAGAAGCCGATCTGGCAACCTCCGTCCCGCCTTTTCCCATAGCACATCCGATATCTGCAGCAGACAATGCAGGCGCATCGTTGACACCGTCTCCCGTCATGGCCACAATGTGCCCAAGGCTTTTGAGCGCCTTCACAATCCTTACTTTATGCTCCGGCAACACCCTTGCAAAGACAGACACTTTATTAACAGCGCGCATAAACTCTCCGTCGTCCATAAGGTCTATTTCTTCACCGGTCAAAACCCCGCCCTTTGCAATGGAAAGTTCTTCGGCAATGGCCTTTGCCGTACTCTTATGATCTCCGGTAATCATAATAACCCTTATACCCGCCTTTCTGCAAAGCCTTACTGCACTGTAGGCTTCTTTTCGCAACGGGTCAGAAAGTGCCACCATTCCAATGAATGTAAGATTATTTTCGCTTTTTTCAGGCGCGGATGTTTTCTTTGCCGCAAGGGCTATTACCCTCATACCGCGCGATGCCATATCTTCACAGCATTCCCTTAGTTTTTCCTTGTCGCAGGGGGCAAGATTCCGCTTGCCGCCGTTTTCATAAACATAAGAGCAAAAAGGCAGAATAATGTCAAATGCGCCCTTTACCAGTGTCATATAACCTGAATTAAGCTTGTTCACGGTGAGCATTCTTTTTCGGCTTGAAGAAAACGGGATTTCGTCTATCCTTACATATTTTTTATCAAGATCGGTTTTATTCTCTTTGCAAGATTCGATTATTGCCTTTTCTGTCGGATTTTCCACACCATCCGAACAAAGCGCCATAAGCATCAAAACACATTCTCTGTCTCCCGATACCTCTTTTACAGTCATCCTGTTCTCCGTTAATGTTCCCGTTTTGTCCGAGCATATACACGTTGCGCTTCCCAGTGTCTCAACCGCTGAAAGATTTCTTACAACCGCCTTCTTTTTTGCCATTTTTGAAACCGAAAGTGCAAGCATAACAGTCACTATTGCAGATAGGCCCTCAGGGATTGCAGCCACAGCCAGAGATACCGCCGTCATAAACATAAAAAGGGGATCGTATTTTTTCAGTACTCCTACAAAGAAAAGAAGTATACAGCACAAAAGAGCTGAAACAGCCATAACCTTTCCTGTTCTGGCAAGCTTTAACGAAAGCGGTGTCTTTACCTCCTTTTCCTCGCTGATCATTCCGGCAAGACGTCCCACCGCCGTATTCATTCCTGTCTCAGTTACCACACATACTGCGTGTCCCGCTGTTATCAGGCTTGAGGAATAAAGGCAGTTTGTCCGCTCAGATACCGGAGTATCATTACGTAATACACAATCGGATTTTTCAACGGGCAGCGATTCTCCGGTAAGTGCTGATTCGTCGGAATAAAGAGAGGCCGATGAAAGTATTCTGGCGTCGGCAGGAACTTTATCTCCCGCCTTGAGATATATTATGTCTCCGGGTACAAGAAGCGCAGAATCCATCTCCTTTTTCACTCCGCCTCTCAATACTGTGCATTTTTGCACAATCATACTTTTAAGTGCATCTATTGCAGCATCGGCACGACTTTCCTGCACTATTCCTATTACTGCATTTACTATAACTATTGCAAGGATTATCAAAGGCTCCGTAAAGTCATTTTCTCCTCCCATCAAAGAAGCCCCATAAGACAGTGCCGAAGCAATAATCAGTGCCAATATAGAAAAGTCAGCAAACTGAGCGATAAATCTTCTTATTATTCCTTTTTTCTTTTTTCCGGTTATTATATTTTTCCCGCAAGAGGAAAGCTTCTCTTCTCCCTCATCATCCGTGAGCCCTGAAAAATCCGAGGAAAGAGCCTTTAATACTTCATCTTTATTCATACTGTGGTACATCAAAAAATCATCCCCTTTCTTCACATAATATTCACAAAAAAGTATCACTATGATAACAAAAAAGGCTTTTCTTTTCTAAGGTTTTATGATATACTTATGATACCTGAATTGTATTCATAAATATAACAAGGAGGTTCATCATGAGAACAGACGGACGTAACTTAAACGAAACAAGACCGATTAAAATCACAAGAGATTTCACAAAGTACGCTAAAGGTAGCGTTTTAATAGAAACAGGAGAAACCAAGGTAATTGTAACCGCATCGGTTGACGAAAAGGTGCCTCCTTTCAAAAAAGACTCCGGCACAGGATGGCTTACCGCAGAATATTCCATGCTTCCTTCTGCAACAGCTGAGCGTAACAGCCGAGATATCGGGAAGCTTAAGCTGAACGGAAGAAGCGCAGAAATCCAGCGTCTTATAGGCCGATGCATAAGAGCCGGCTTTGATCTTGACAAATTAGGCGAGCGCACAATCCAGATTGACTGCGACGTTATCCAGGCCGACGGCGGAACAAGAACAGCGTCTATCACAGGTGCTTTTGTCGCAACCGTAATTGCAATAGCTAAGCTTATGGCAGAAGGACTTATCACTGAAAATCCCGTAAAAAGCCAGATTGCCGCAGTAAGTCTCGGCAAGGTAGGCGGCGAAATTATGACCGACCTCTGTTACGAAGAGGACTGCCGTGCCGATGTTGATATGAACTTAATTTTAGACGGCGACGAAAATATCGTTGAAATTCAGGGCGCCGCAGAACACGGTACATACAAAAAAGCTGAGCTTGATGCGCTTTTTGAGCTTGGCGTAACATCCATAAGAAAGCTTTTTGAAGCACAAAGAGCCGTTATGACAGAAAATGAGCTGGCTCTCCTGAAATAAGAAAGGGATGATTCTATGCGTCTTATCATGGCCACAAACAACCAGGGCAAGGTTAAAGAATTATCCGCCCTCTTAAGTTCCGATTTTGAAGTACTGACATTAAAGGAAGCCGGTTTTGAAATTGAGGTTGAGGAGGACGGAACCACTTTTACGGAAAATGCCGTAAAAAAGGCTCTGGAAACCTATAAAATAACAAAAACCCCCTCCATTGGAGATGATTCAGGCCTTTGTGTCGAAGCACTTTCAGGCGCTCCCGGAATATATTCAGCACGCTGGGCAGGCGAAGGCGCTACTCAGGATGAATTAATCGGGAAGCTCCACTCAGAGCTTTCGGAAAAAGAAAATAAAAATGCGAAATTTGTATCCGTAATTGCTCTTGCCTTTTCCGAAGATGACATTGTTATCGCTGAAGGAGAATGCCACGGCATCATCATCGACGAAAAAAGAGGAACCGGCGGCTTTGGCTATGACCCCGTTTTCTATGTCCCCTCTCTGGGCAAAACCTTTTCCGAGCTGACAATAGAGGAAAAAAATAAAATAAGCCACAGAGCAAACGCTCTTTTCGCACTGTGCGACAAGCTTAAAATGCGCGGGGTTTTAAAATAAAACAAGACCGCAAAAGCGGCCTTGCTCCCCTATTTTCTTTAACAGATGCAACCGCAATTGCAGTCGCCTGTATTATTGTTTGAGCCTGTATTGCAACCTGTGTTGCCACCACAGCAACAGAAAATAAGTATAAGAACAATAATCCAGAGACATCCGCAGTTGTTTGAACCAAACATAAATAAACTCCTTTCAAAATAAGAAACAATTGCTTCAGGAAAGATTTTTATTACCCTGCCCGCATTTTGCGGGCAGGAACCAAACAAATCAGTTACAGCCGCCAAAGGTGCCGCTGCCGGATAAAAGGATTATGATAAGGATTATAATAATCCAGGAACCGCTATTGTTATTTGTGCAAAACATAAAAATCCTCCTTCACTTTAAGAGACGTTCCTCTTAAAGGAGCTTTTTTAAGCTCCCATGACATAATATGTGAAACAATAATTTTTGGTTACTGTATTTTTATTTAAAGTTTCAGAAAGGATAATTGATAATGAAATTCTTAATTTTATCTGTCACCGCAGGCCAGGGACATCACAAATGTGCAAAAGCCTTATCTGATGCGCTTATAAAAAAAGGGCATACCGCAGAAACTCTTGATGTATATAAATATGCCCTGTCACCTTTGGGCGAAACAATAGATAAAGGCTATCTCTTTTCCACCAAACATATGCCTGAGCTTTTCGGCACTTTTTATCGTATGGCTGATGAGCGCGGCGTAGGCTCAGGTATTACCAAAGAGACCCAGAAGCTTGTGTATAAGAAAGTTTCAGAATATATAAATACTTTTGTTCCCGATTGTATCATATGCACTCATGTTTTCCCCGCAATAATGCTTACATATGCCAAAAAGCAACAGAAAATCGGAGACATTCCCTCCATTGGAATTATAACCGATTTCACGGTACACCCCTATTGGCAGAAAAGCTCCCTTGATGCATATGTGGTTCCCAGCGAACTATTAGGATATCAATGTCACCTTAAAAATATTCCTGAAGAAAAGATTTACCCTTTAGGCATTCCAATTTCTG
>JAUNRD010000484.1 GCA_030535815.1 Clostridia bacterium | reverse complement strand
CATTATGTCCCCGTATCCGACAGTAGTCAATGTAACGACCACATACCACAGACTGTCAAAAAGGCCTAGGGATTCATCGAAAATGTATATTGCAAAAGTGAAGACGATTACAACAAATAAGATCCAGGTTACAATCTTGTCGAACTTTGTGCTTTCTATAAAACGGTGAATATTCTCGAAATATTTCTCAAGAATTCCTGACAATTTAAAAAGCCTCAACAACAACAAGAAACGGAATGCCATGAAATATACAGGCAGGATCAGCTCAAATGGAATTGTCGCTATTAAGAATATGACGTTATGCTTAAAAAATGCGCCCCTCTGCTCTACCTTTTGAAACTTATAGAACCAATCAAAAAGCAAGATTGCACAGACAATTACATCAAATATCAGGAAATAGCTTAGCAGATCGCCTGAAGGATGAACTAGCAGCATATAAACTATCAATGCAATATCTGCAAGAATCAGAATGTTGATTCCCATATATAACAGGTCTTTTGATTTGTAGTTTTCAGACAAACTTTTCACCTATATACCTATTTTGCATTACTATGTAATATTTATTTAGGTTGTTTTAAAAAAATGATTCAATAGCTTTTAATTTATCATCAAATAAATAATTGAACTTTAAAAAGCAAAAACAATAAATATGACCAAAATAAAACAATAATTGTAAAGATTCATCCCCCGTTTCTTTACAAACATTATGGAAAAAAATACTATTTTAGTCTATGAGTATTTAAAATTGGCGGATGAGGTCGGATGAATCCGGCCTTATTCTTGATTTTCACCAAAAAAGATATTATATTAAAAGCTATTAAATATCAAGTAAAGGTGAAAACTTGCAAAGAAAAACTAAAGTTATCCTAATTATTGCGCTTTTATTATTTTTAGGACTTGGAATGTATAATGAACAGGCAAAAATTGTCGATTTAGATTTCTTATACCACAAAAATGCCACCGGAATAATCGGTGAAAACGATTTGGGAACCGTAGAAAAATACGTTTACGGAAATCCCAATGCAACAAAAACAATAGCTCTCATTACCGGAATCCATCCAAGGGAAAAATTAGCCATCAATCCTGAAATCAAAGCCGCCAAGGAATTCGGAAATGAAACCAACGATACCAAAATCATACATTATCAGGTCAATGTAACTAAAAATCCAAAAAACTATAAAAAGGGACGTGCCAATGGGGAAAGTCTTGTACATGACTTTGTAAATCCTGACGTGACCCATTCTGATGCGAATTGCGTAATCATAAGCCACTCCCATGTCGACTGGTATGGCGAAGGATTCTATCTGGCCACACCTGAAATGGATAAGGCCTCAGTCAAGATAGCCAAAAAGATCAACAAGACCAGCGATTTCGGATATTATCCGAGAACAGGCAATGAAACTTACAAGTCAACATCAGCAGTGCTTGTCTCAAAGCCAATAGCCAAAGCGGGTTATCCTACTTTCGTATATGAGATCCCTGAAAACATCACAAAGCAGAACTCAACTGACATGGCCAAGGAACTGTTCAAGCTGATGGTGAAATATACATGAAGATGATTTTCAATCATCTTTACTTTCAATTTTAAAAATCATCTTTTTTTAATACCTAACAACCACCATTATAATCAAATGCAACATGAACTAAAACAATATATTGGATTTTCAATACAAAATAGCAATAGCTAAAATCAAAATAAACAAAGGACCATATCAAAAATAACAATAAAAATAAGTAACGGTATATGAAACTGTAAAAGAATAAGAATTTCAATTGAAATT
>JAUNRD010000071.1 GCA_030535815.1 Clostridia bacterium | reverse complement strand
GAATGGATTTAACGGAAAAATTAATATGAAAAGGTGTGATAGTGTGTTTACCGGTTTATACAAGGTAAAGTCAGGCGAAAAGGATGTTCCCGTATACTTTTGCAGAGTATCAAAAATCCCCTTTAACACCGTGTGGCCGGGCCATCAGCGGCCCATTGATCAGACGGAGGAAGCGGGCTTTATTCTGCTTGAAGCAAAGGATGAGGTAACACTTGAAATCACACCTTCTTTGTCTTTTAAAGAGGCGCTTTTTCGCCCTCTTTCAAAAAATATCACTCCCGAAATTTCGGGAAAAACAATAAAAGCCACATTTCCGATAGGACACTACAGCCTGGAATGTGACGATTTTCATAACGCACTTCATATTTTCATTGTCCCCGAAAAGGACTATTCAAAATATAAAAATGCGAAAAATCTTTTATACTACGGAGAGGGCGAGCACCGTGTCGGAACGACGGAATTAAAATCCGACACCGTGGTATATGTGGATAAGGGCGCACGCCTTTACGGAAACTTCATTGCAAGAAATGCAGAAAACATCGCCTTTGTGGGACACGGCATAATTGATGGCTCCTGGGAGGAAAGAACGGCAAAAACCGAATCTGCCCCGGATGATGAAGGGAACTTTGCAATCGGTGCAATGAGAATTTACGAAAGCAAAAATATTTTAATTGACGGAATTACCTTTATGGATTCCGCCTGCTGGACACATACCTTTTACCACTGCGAAAATATTGAAATAAACGATATACGGCACATCGGAATGTGGCGCTACAACGCCGACGGGATTGATATCATAAACTGCAAAAACGTGCATATAAAAAATTCCTTCTTCAGAAATTTTGACGATATCATTGTTCCCAACGGCAGAAAAGACTGGGAAGACGAGGTAACGGAAAATCTACTGGTTGAAAACTCAGTTATGTGGTGCGACTGGGGAAGAACGCTGGAGCTTGGTGCAATAACCCAGGCATCTGAAATAAGAAACATACACTATAAAAATTTAGACTTAATCCACAATATGCACGGTGCTATGAGTATGCAGAACAGAGTTTTTGCAGATGCTCACCACATTTTGTATGAAGATATCCGTGTTGAATACGACAAAAACTGCTTAGAGCCTAAATATCAAAGCTCCGATGATGCCGAATACACCGGAAAAGCAGGGTATATGCCGCCACTTTTCCACGCCTGGATTTATCCGCTCCCGAGAGTTGAGGGAACGGGACGCTATGGCAAAAACCACGATGTAACCTTGAAGAATATAAATATCTTTGTGGACGAAGGACTTGGTAAGCCTCCTGTAATCATTTCGGGTAAGGACGAGGAACACAAAACCTGGAATATTTTCTTTGAGGATATTTTTATAAACGGTGAAAAGGTTACCGAGCTTTCAGGATTGGATACTCAGATAGGCCCCTTTGCAGAAAAGGTGTATATTAAATAAGGACAGACGGAAAAATAGCGTTCTGTTTTAATAAAAAAATGTCTTGTTTTAATATTGACCAAACTGAAATTTGCAGTATGATTATATTAGAACAATAAATCGGGAAAGAGGCGAATGCCGTGAAATGCACAAACAGAATATATCACAAACCTTTTTATCCCATTTCAAGAGTAAAGGATGAAGGAAAGCCTTATATCTGCAGATTAATTCCCACCGAGGAAGGCTTTTTGGGCGATTATTTATACGAAAAGGAACTGACTTGCACGCTTTATTATTCCGTAAACGATGAAGATTGGAAGGAAGTTTCGCTTAAAGACAAGCACTTTTCCGTTTCCGGAATACCCGTTGATACAGAATTGAAAATTTACATAAAATCGGAAAATGGCGAAATGAGCAGAGTGAGAAAATTAAGAACGGGAGTATTACCCGAGGGGGCTACCATAATTAATTATCTCCATCCCGAAGATGACAACTATATCCCGATAGGGCAGTATCTTGCATCTCCTTCAATTGCAAGGCTTAAAAGCGGAGCAATAATTGCATCCATGGATACCCATATGTGGTACGGAACGGAAAATCTCGTCATTATATATAAATCCACGGACAATGGTAAAACATTTAAGTATGTGACAGACCTTACGCAGTTTTTCTGGAGCACAATTTTCGTTCATAAAGATGTTTTATACATATTGGGAGTAACTACTCTTAACGGAAATTTACATATTTCAGCATCCTACGATGAGGGCGAAAGCTGGACTGTTCCCGTTACTTTAATGTACGGCGGTCGTGCAAAGTCCTATGGCGGAGGATTGCACAGAGGTCCCATGCAGGTGATAAACCACAAGGGCAGGCTCTATACAACGGTGGAATATGCTTCTTTTCTTGAAAGCAGAAACCTTGACGGAAGAGCTGACTTTTATCCGGCTGTTATTTCCATAGACGAAAATGCGGATCTGCTTTGTCCAGAAAACTGGAGCTGTACAGACTTTACCCCCTATGAAGGCAAATGGAAGGAAGAAAGCGAAAAGGCATCGGATGAAAGTCGGCAAGCTGTCGGAAGTGGAGAAGTAACAGAAACTGATTCAAAAAGAGGCGAGGGAATCGAAGGCAATGTGGTAGCAGGCCCTGACGGAAGGCTTTATAATTATTTGAGATGGAAGCCCGGAGAAGTATTGGTGTTTTCCATTGACGAAAAAGAGCCGGAGGCTCCCTTGAATTTTGAAAAGATAGTAAAAATGCCCGTAATGGATTCTCTTTTCAGGATTATAAGATATGAGGATAAATATTATCTCGTGACAAACAGAAAGACAGAGGTATCTGCAAAGCTTTACAGTTGTGCATTCAGAAATGTTTTGTCCATATTTTCATCAAGTGATCTTGAAAACTGGGAATTTGTTTGTGATATTGTAAATAAAGAATCAGAACCTGTCAGCACAACGGGCTTTCAGTATCCTTCGGTATTGGCGGAGGATAGCGGATTTTTAGTTGCTGTAAGGTCGGCATTTAACAATCCAAACAACTTCCATGACTCAAATCATATGCTTTTGTGGAAGATTGATAAAGATGTTTTAAGTAATAAAAAGGAGGAATAAAATATGAAAAAAATTCTGGCAATGCTTTTGACCTTGCTGATGCTGCTGTCCTTTGCGACGGTCAGCTTTGCAAGTGAAAAAGTATTAAATCCGGCTTCTGCTGAATTAAGGTCCGACGGTGCTGTAAGCATATCGGAAAGCGGAGCGGCACTTTCCAAAAACGGCTACATCGGCTTTAAGAATGTGGATTTAAGCGGAATAAAGTCAGTTAAAATCGAGGCGGCGTGTCAGATGCCCTATGGCTCAAACGGTGATGCAATTGCAATCCGTCTTGACAGTCCCAAGGCAAGGGCAATTGGCTACGTCGTTATAAACGATGAAGATAAAACCGAGTACTACGGTGATATTGAAGAGGCAAGTGGCATTCACGACCTTTATTTCACATCGACTTATATGATGCCGAATTATTATTATGTAAGGATGAAAAGCATCACACTTTTAAGCAAGCAGGCACCGGTAAGCGATGAAGTTATAAGCGTGCCGGACTCTGCAATAATTGATAACTTTTCGGATACCTGGGCGGCAACGGACGATATGGGACGAAAGGTAGCAGACTTTGAAGAAACCGGCCCTGTAAAAGAGGGTGACCATTTCGTGGGCATAATGTACTGGGACTGGCACGATGTATTAACTTCCACACCTTATGTAATTCCCGAAATTTATGCCAAAAAGCCCGAAGCAAAAGAAGTGTATTCCGATCCCGTGTGGGACACAAACGGAGTTTATTACTGGGGTGAGCCACTTTTAGGATTTTATACAAGCTATGACTATTTCGCATACAGAAAGCACGCCCAGTGGCTTGCCAATGCAGGGGTTGACGCCATATTCTTTGACTATACCAACGGAACATCGGCATATATCAAGCCACTTCGTGTACTTATGCAGGCTTTCCGTGATGCAAAAGCATCCGGCATCGACATTCCCGGTATAAGCGCATATACGGGAAACCCTCAGAATCTCAACGATATGGCAGAGGCACTGTGGTTTAACCTTTATGCAGACGAGAATAATCACGATATTGTGTTTAAGTGGCAGGGAAAGCCCTTTATAATATGTAACTCCGAAGCAACTGTAAGCTCTTACCTTGACAAAACCGATGCTGCACAACTTGAAAATATGGAAAAGTTTTATGCTATGATGGAAAGACGCGGCGGCGGAAACAGAGAAAAGGGACAGACTGACAGCCAGAATCCCACCTGGATATGGCTTGAAAACTATCCCCTTCACGAGTGGGGCGCTGCAAGGGAAGACGGAAGGGTTGAAGCCATGACCTTGGGCGTTGCCATAAACCATTCCTATGTTTACGGTTACAGAGCAACAGGCCTTGCATCCGACCCCTACACCAAGGGAAGAGGCTACACAGAAGGCTTCGGCGAGGATTATACTCCCGGTAACGCAAGAAGTGCGGCATTTATGAGAGAGCAGGCATCCCAGATACTTGATACCGATCCTGCCTTCGTATATGTCGACGGCTGGAATGAGTGGACGGCAATCCGTCAGCAGGAATATGCAGGCTTTAAAAACAGCTTCGTTGATGCTTGCGACTATGAAAACAGCCGTGACTTAGAGCCTAACCGCGGGCCCTTGAAGGACGACTATTATAACCTGCTTTGCGACTTCGTAAGAAAGTATAAGGGCGTTCGCCCCGCACCCACTGCATCTGCCGAGGTTACTATTGATGTATCGGGAGATGCATCGCAGTGGGCAAATGTTGCACCCGAATTTATCAATGACTATGATGCATACGAAAGAGATGCGGATAAAAGAGGCGGCGGAAAATACGTATCACAGGTAATAAATTCCATTTCCCGCGCAAAGGTTGCCCGTGACAAGGATAATTTCTATTTTTACGTTAAGTGTCTTGATGCCATAAAAGAAGAAGGCACGGAATTTATGCACCTTTATATAAACATCGACCGTAACCGTGCCACAGGCTGGGAAGGCTATGACTTTGCAATAGGAAGACTGAAGGGCAAAATCGAAAAGTTTGACGGTTCCTGGAACGTAATCGGAGATGTAAATTATATCATAAAGGGCGATACGCTGACATTATCTGTTCCGAGAAGCTTAATGTGCGAAACAGAAACAGTTGACTTTGAATTCAAGTGGGTTGACAATGCAGGCGAAATTGCGGCAAACGAATTTTTGGAGCTTTATGTAAGGGGAAGCGTTGCTCCTATGGGACGATTTAACTATCTCTACACGGAAAAGGAGCAGACAGCGCTGGCTGCCAACGAAAGAGAAGCTCTTTACGGAACGGCAATTTTCAAAAAGGATTCAAACCGTATGATAGTATCAGGCGGTAAAATGAATGTTTATGAGCCCGATATAAGAAAAACCGCAATAGAAATGAACGGAACACTTTATGTACCAAGCGATGCGGTTATGGAAATTATGTACGGCGAATCAAAGTTTGAATATGATGCAAACGATAATACAGTAAGGCTTCAGTCCTTTGACCTTAAGGGAAGAGAAATTGCTGACCATCGCCTTACATACACAACCTTGGGTTCAATGGAAGCAAAGGTAAACGGAAAAGCTACTGCATTGACTGCACCGATTTTAACCATTGACGGAATGTTCTATGTACCCCTTACATACCTTTCCGATTGCCTTGGCTTTGAATTGTGGACAGACGGCGAAATCTATGCCGTAAGCCGCTACGGAAAAGTGGATTCATCACTTGTTTTAAGTGTGAAAGACCACCTTAACTGATGAAAGGAGATGCTTTTATGAAAAAATTAATATCTTTATTACTCACTTTTCTTATGATGCTCTCCTTAAGTGTGACAGTTTTTGCCGAAGATGAGCTTATTTTGGGCAAGGAATTCTGGTCGGTTTCGGCAAATTCCAATAAGACAAAGCCTGAAAATATCCTTGACGGAAATATCAATACCTTCTGGCATTCAGACTATACCGCAGAGGACGGAAAAGTAGTTGATCACGCCTATCCGCCGTTCTATGTTACAATTATTCTTCCCAATGCAGCCGATATTTCGGGCTGGCGCTATACACCCCGTCCCGAAAAGGGCTCGGGAGAGCTTACCGACTATGAATTTTATGTATCTGAAAGTGATACAGATATAGTTACGATGATTCAGAAAGGCAAATTTGAAGCCGATGCAAAGCCGAAGGATGTTTTCTTTGGCGGAGATATTAAGGTTAAAAAAATTGTCCTTAAATATGTTATGGGCGTATCGGGCTACGGCACAATGGCGGAATTTGACCTTTTTGCTGCTAAAGGAAATGCGACAACAATTTCTGCTTTGGCAGAGCCTCTTGTAAATAAGACCTATAACACTCTGACCGGTGAAGAAAAGGGAGGTGCCGAAGAAGCATTAAATAAACGCCTTGGTGCATTAAAGGATAAAAGCAAGTGGGAGGTTTCGGTTTCAAGCTTCGTGGCATCCGGAAATAATGCAAAGGCGGCATTTGACGGTTCAGCTGATTCCTTCTGGCATTCAAAGTATACAGCAGAGGAAGGCGTTGTTACCTGGAAGGAGCCGCCTCCCTATGAATTCAACATAAAATTCCCCGAAACCGTAACGATTTCAGGAATCACCTATCAGCCGAGAAAATCAGGTGGCGGTCACATAACCGGTATGAGCGTTTACGGGGCAGTTTCCGAAGATGATGAATTTATCCACCTTACCGACCTTAAAATGAACGGGGATAACACCTTTAAGACCAATAACTTCGTTGCAAACCTTAAGGTAAAAAGGCTTAAGCTTATAATAACGGAGGTTGACGGCTCGGTTGGTACAGCGGCGGAAATTGATTTTCTTCCCATGAAGGATGAGCTTCCGGAAAAGAGTCTTTCTGAATACAAGGAGTTTGAGGAGAAAAATAAGCTCTATGCCCTTGACAGAGCAAACTTTTCCGTTGAGGATAACTGCGAGGTATGGGCAGGCCACGATCCCGGCATAATTTTTGATGGCGGAACAAACTCCTTCTGGCAGGCGGAATCAAGCTTTTTGGGTCCTGCCGTACTCTCTGTTGATATGAAATCTCCTCAGGCGGTTTCCGCAATTTCCTATATGCCGAGACAAACACCCGATAAACACGGTATATGGATTGACTTTGCAATTTATGCCGGAAACGACAAGGATAATTTAGAGCTTGTATATGCAGAAGAAGGTGATGCTTCGGGAAAGGACGCATCGCTTGATACAAAAGTAATCAATCTTGATGAAACCGTTATTGCAAGATACTGGGATTTTGAAATTTACACCGGTAACTATAAAAAGTTTGCCTGTGCAGAACTTAACTTTTTCCAGACCTATGCCGATAAAATTGCGGCAGAGGAAGCATCAAGGGAAAAATATGTCCTTAAGATTGACGATAAAACCATAAAGGTTGAAAAGGGCGGGGAAAGCTACGAAAAAACCGTGGACGTTGCACCTTTTATCTACGGAACAAGCGGCACAACCTTAATTCCCTTAAGAGGGTTACTTGAGGAAATGGGCGCAAGTGTTTCCTGGAACGGGGAAGAAGAGAGAATTACCCTTTCAACAGAAAACGGCGATATCAGAATGAGAATTCAGGATCCTTTGGTTTATGTTGACGATTCTATTTACGGTGAAGTGAGATACACCTTGACGGTTGCACCGAAAATCCGCGATTCAAGAACCTTTATTCCGCTTCGCTTCGTATCCGAACAGCTTGGCTATAAGGTTTCCTGGAACGGCGAAATAAGAGAAATTACAATAACTAAATAATCTTAAGACCGCAAGACAAAAGTCTTGCGGTTTTTACACTTTTATGGTAAAATGAAATGAAGTTATATATTTTC
>JAUNRD010000070.1:768-7836 GCA_030535815.1 Clostridia bacterium | reverse complement strand
ATATTGAAAAGGGATTTTCTCTTGGCATACGCCACATCACCCATATGTATTCAAATACCCCGACGGTGAGAAAAATCAATCAAACGGTTTACGCAGGAATTGTTGAAGCGGCGTATTACATAGACGGTATGCGAATTGAATTTATAGGAGACGGCTGTCATTTCCCGAAGGAAGCCCTTAAAATGGCGGTAAAAATAAAGGGCGTTGATAAAATCAACTTAACCTCGGATGCTATGAGGGCGGCAGGAACTAATGTTTCCGAAAGTTTCCTTGGCGAATGTCTTCCCGAAAACCGTGTCATAATCGAAAACGGAGTTGCAAAGCTACCCGACAGAAGCTTTTTTGCGGGAAGCATTGCAACAAGCGACAGAATGCTTCGCTGGGCGCATTTTGATGCGGGACTCGAACTTTCCGATGCTCTTCGCCTTTTAACCTTATCTCCTTCAAAGGCAGTAGGTATTGATAAGGAAAAAGGAAGCATAAAAAAGGGCAAGGATGCGGATATAATCATCTTAAATAAAGACCTTTTTGTCGAAGAAACCTATCTGTCCTGTGACTTTAAGCAGATGCGTTAAGGAGGCATAAAATGATTACTTTCAAAAACTTATTCCCCGAATTAAAAGAGGGCGTTGCGGAATATATAAAGTTCCACAAAATCGAAGACCTTTCCCTTTCTGTGGAAATCTGTGAAAGCAAGGATAACACCCTTGCAATTGAAAAAAGCGGTAATGCCGTAAAGCTTAGTCTTCCCCGTCCTTTCACCCTTTTCCGTGCTCTTACCATAGTAAGATGCCACTTGGCGGAAGAATCTTTTACGCATACAGAAAAGCTTATGTTTGACCTGGGCTGTCCCATGTTTGACGGCTCTCAGGCAAGCTCCTTAATGAATATGGAGACACTTAAAAAAATGACGGTTATTTTAGCCTCCATGGGCTTTAATTCTATGATGCTTTATATGGAAGACTGTTATGAAATCGAGGGCGAGCCATACTTCGGCAATATGCGACCGAGGTACAAAAAAGCAGAGCTGAAGGAAATCGACCGCTATGCCGCATCCTTCGGAATTGAGGTTATTCCCTGCATCCAGGCTCTTGCCCATATGACGGAAGCTCTTAAAAGAAAGCCATATAAGATACTTGCCGACCGTGAAAACATAATGTCCCCGGCAGAGGATGCCACCTATGCTTTAATTGAAAAAATGCTCATAACCACGAAGGAGTGCTTCAAGAGCGACCGTATCCACATCGGTATGGATGAGGCGTGGGGACTTGGCACAGGCGGCTACTTAAAGAAAATGGGATATGTTCCCGCCACGGAAATTATGGCAGAGCATCTTAAAAAAGTTTCAGAACTATGCAGAAAGTATTCCTACAAGCCTATGATGTGGTGCGATATGTTCTTCCGTGCAAAGTCAAAAACCGATGACTATTTTGACGAAGCGGTAACATTCACAGAAGAAGACAGAGCTTTCGTTCCCGAAGATATGGCACTCTGTTACTGGGACTATTACAAGACAGATTCCGCCCACTATGAAAAATACATAGATAAGCTTTCCGTAATTTCCGACAACATAATTTTTGCAGGCTGTGCAAGAAACGTTAGAACCTTCGGAAATCACTTTGACCTCGGAAAAGTAACCACCGATGCTGCAATGGAAGCCTTAAAGAAAAAGGGAATAAGAGAATTTTTAGCAACGGTCTGGGGCGATGACCACAGGGAAAGCTCCACCTTCTCAGTACTTACACAGCTTCAGCTTTTCGCCGAGCATATGTATTCTGAAAGCACCCCCGATTTTAATATGGCAAAGCTTCACTTCTGTGCAAGCGTAAACGCTTCCTGGGATGCGTTTTCAGATATTGATGCCATAGATTCCGTCCCCGGCTATACAGAAGGCAAAAATTCCCCTATGCCCATATCAAAAATGATTATGTGGCAAAATGTCCTTATGGGACTTTTCGATTTCGACCTTCGCGGCAAGGATTTTTACGGTCACTATAATACCCTCAAGGATAAGTTTCTGGCATCCGCCGAAAAATATCCCGGATATTCCCACATTTTCAACTTTTACTACCATGTGGCAAATGTGCTTAAAAACAAGGCTGAAATAGGTCTTAAGCTCAAGGATGCTTACGATGCAAAGGACAAGGAAAAGCTTTCGGAATTACTTGGCACATTAAAAGAGCTTTTTGATGATATGTCATCACTCCGCCTTTCCCACAGAGATTATTTCTATACTGAGTACAAGCCCATCGGCTGGGAGGTACTTGACATTCGCTACGGTGGTGCTATAATGGGAATTGACACGGCGATAAAGAGAGTTTCAGACTACCTGTCGGGAGAAATCGACCATATCGATGAGCTTATGGAAGAAAGGCTCTGTGATTGGTTTATAAACTATAAAAACATTGCCACGGCAAGCGGTCTGTCAACAGGTGCATAACATCGCCATCAGGGAGGATAAGTATGATTCAGAATGGAATATTAGACGAAATCGGCTTTACTGCAGACTTAAACAGACAATACGAAAAATATAAAGCTATGTCAGGCGATGAGCCCGATATTCTTGCAGACAGCTTTATGAAGGGCGAAAAAAGCATAAATACTGTAGTTGACGAATTGGATGCGTCTGTTATGGGCGGTGTTCCTAAATTTGCAAAATATTTGCTCTTCTTTTTATCCTGCACAGGTCCTTTGTACGATAAATACAAGGACAAAGGCTATTCCGATGAACTTTACATTGACACAATGAAGGATATTTCATGCAAAGTAAACGAAAACCTTGATTTGTATGACGATATAGGAATTTCCTGCCCCAACTGGTTCAGCGATTACTTTAAATTGACAAGATTTGGCTTTGGCAGAATGCAGTTTGACATAACTCATCATCCGTGTGAAGCTGTAGAGATAGCAGGTCACATTGTAAATGAGGGCGACTTTATCATAAGGGGGCACGTTCCCTCCACAGGCCCCCTTATTTACGAGGAGTGTGTGAAATCCTACAAAAGAGCCTACGAGTTTGTGAAAGGGCAATTTTCCGGCGACCTTTTGCCCGTGGAATATTGGTCCTGGATGCTTTTCCCTCACTATAAAGACTTTTTCGGCGAAGGCTCAAATTCAAAAAGATTCATTGCCGACTACAAGGTTTTCGGACACTTTGAAACAGATGTCTTCCACGATGCATGGAGAATATTCGGAAAAGATACAGGAAAAGAAAAAGAAAATTTACCTGCAAAAACAAGCCTGCAAAGGAAATTCATTGAATATATCGGCCCCGGAAAGACCTATGGCTACGGTAAAGGAATATTTTTGTTTGACGGCGAAAATATACTTAAATAATTGCATAAATACCTTTCTCCGAAAAACAAAAAAGCTTAGAGACATTTTTGTATATAATAAGAAAGAAATTTCTCTTGCAAAAAACGATTTTTTCTGCTATAATACACTCGGTATGCTGTTTTTGAAGCTACCGGGTGTTTTTTGTAAAATAATGTTTTATATAAAGGGGATTTTTCTAATGAAAGCATCAAAATTATTAATGCCTACTTTAAGAGAGGCTCCGGCAGAAGCCGAAATCGCAAGCCACGTTTTAATGATGCGTGCAGGTTTAATCAGCAAGCTTGCCGCAGGTGTATATTCCTACCTTCCCTTGGGCCTTCGTGTTCTTCAGAACACCGAGCGCATCATCAGAGAAGAAATGAACTCATCAGGCGCACAGGAGCTTTTGATGAGCGCTCTTCTTCCTGCTGAGTGCTATCAGAAGTCCGGCAGATGGGACCGTTTCGGAGATGATATGTTCCGCCTTAAGGACCGTAACAGCCGTGATTTCTGCTTAGGTCCCACTCACGAGGAAATTTTTACACAGACAGTTATTGACTCTGTTCATTCCTACAAGGATTATCCTTACACGCTCTATCAGATTCAGACCAAGTACCGTGACGAGCGCCGTCCCAGATTCGGCGTTATGAGAACAAGAGAATTTCTGATGAAGGATGCATACAGCTTTGACATTTCCAGAGAAGGACTTGATGAGTCCTACAAGGCAATGTATGACGCTTACAGAAAGACCTTTGACCGTATGGGACTTAACTATATGATAGTTGATGCAGATACCGGTGCAATGGGCGGTTCCGGAAGCCAGGAATTTATGGTTATTTCCGACGTTGGTGAAGACACAATCGCATACTGCGAGGACTGCCGTTATTCCGCAAACATCGAAAAGGCTGTCTGCATAACAGGCGAAGCAGACAATTCCGAAATGCTTCCCATGAACAAGGTTGCTACTCCCGATGCAAAGACAATCGAAGAGGTTGCCGCATTCTTCGGAAAAGAGGCAAAGAACTTTGTAAAGACCATGATATACAACGCAGAAGGTAAGCTTTATGCCGTACTTGTCCGCGGAGACAGAGAAATAAACGAGGTTAAGCTTGCAAATAAATTAGGCGTTGGCGAAGTTGCTCTTGCAGATCCCGCCGACGTAGTTGAAGTTACCAACGCAAAGGTTGGATTTGCAGGCCCCGTTGGACTTAAGATTGATATCGTTGCCGACAACGAAGTTATGAAGATGCGTAACTTCATCGTTGGTGCAAACGAAACCGACTGCCACATCGAAAACGTAAATCCCGAAAGAGACTTTACACCGGCAATCGTTGATGACATAAGAAACATTGAAGACGGCGACATCTGCCCCGTTTGCGGAAAGCAGATTAAGACCGCGCAGGGTATCGAGGTTGGTCACATCTTCAAGCTCGGCACAAAGTATTCCGAAGCCTTAGGTCTTAACTATGTTGACGAGAAGGGTGAAGAAAATCCCGTTATTATGGGTTGCTACGGCATAGGCATCAACAGATGCGTTGCCGCAATAATTGAGCAGAACAACGATGATGCCGGTATCATCTGGCCTATGGACGTTGCTCCCTACAAGGCAGTTGTGGTTCCCGTAAATGTCAAGGATGAAACTCAGCTCAGCCTTGCAGAAAAGATTACAAAAGAGCTTGAGGATGCAGGCGTTGAAGTTATCATAGACGACAGAGACGAGCGTCCCGGCGTTAAATTCAAGGACTGGGATTTAATCGGTATCCCCGTAAGAATCACAGTTGGTAAGAAAGCTTCTGACGGTATCGTTGAATATAAGCTCAGAGCTGAAAAAGACTATACCGATATGACCGCAGAAGATGCTGTTAAGACAGCACTCAGTCTTATAAAGAAATAAGATTTCAATTTTACAGAAAGGAGGGCTATTATGCCCCGTTTGATTCAGGAATTGGGTATCGACCTTGGTACCACCTCGGTTTTGGTTTATGTTCCCGATAAGGGCGTTGTTTTAAGAGAGCCCTCTTTGGTTGCAATAGATGCATCAAGCAAGAAAATCCGCGCTGTAGGTGACGCGGCGCAATCAATGCTTTCAAAAATCCCGGGTGAAGTAATCGCTATCCGCCCCTTAAAAGACGGTGTGATTTCCGACTATTTTACCACAGAAAAGATGCTTCGCAACTTCCTTTTAAGACTTTGCAAAAACAAAATCTTAAAGCCCAGAGTTGTTATTTGTGTTCCCAGCTCTGTTACAGAGGTTGAAAAAAGAGCCGTTGTTGAAGCTGCAGAAGCTGCAGGTGCAAGACAGGCACTGGTCATTGAAGAACCCTTGGCTGCCGCAATCGGCGCAGGAATTGATATTACCCGTCCCGTCGGCTCTCTTGTTGTGGATATCGGCGGCGGAACAACAGATACAGCCGTTATTTCCTTTGGTGGAATTGTAGTTTCTAATTCCATTAAAACAGCCGGTAACCGCTTTGATGAGGCTATTGTAAGATACATAAGAGATAAATACGGAATTGCCATAGGTGAGCGTACTGCAGAAGATATAAAAATAAACATCGGATGCGTATTCCCGAGAGACGAAGAACTCAGTATGGAAGTTCTTGGAAGAAGTCTTGTTTCAGGGCTTCCAAAGACAATAACCGTAACAAGCTCGGAGCTTCTTTCCCCTCTCACCGAATGTTTTACAGACATCATTGATTCGGTGCACACAACTCTTTCCCAGACTCCTCCTGAGCTTGTGGCTGACATAAGCACTTCAGGTATAGTATTGACAGGCGGCGGAAGCTTAATTTCAGGATGCGAAAAGCTTCTTCAGCGAGAAACAGGACTTTCAGTTACTCTTGCAGAAGATGCTGTTGCCTGTGTAGCCAAAGGAACAGGACTTGCCCTTTCCGTAACAGAATATATAAACCGATGAGTATTTTAAATCGCAGACTTGCTTTAATATTTACGGGTTTCACAGCGGGAGTATTTTTATATCAATACTCCCCTTTTCTTACCCTTGTACTGTTGCCTCTTTCCTTTATTATGCTTAAAATTGCAGGAAAGCGTGCTCTGTCATTGATTCTCGCAGTTTTAATGTTTTTCGCAGGCGGAGCTTATACCTCATTTACAGAAAAAAGCGGGTACAGAAAAGCAGAGACCGTCGCAGGCATTGAAACTGAAATTCAAGGCACAATCATTTCACTTCCGGAAATTGAAAGCTACGGTCAGAGTGCAGTTTGCAAAACGAATTACGGCAATATCCGCCTTATGACAAGTGAGCCCGTTCTTAAATACAAGGATAACGTGACCTTTACGGCGAAATGCTACTATCCCGAAAAAAAGAGTCGCCCCTTCGCCTTTGACTATCCCCGATATCTGAAAACCGATGGTATTTATCTTCTTGCCTTCGCAAGCGAGCTTAAGGTTAATTCAAATACCGCGTCAATTATAAATCCTATAGACGCAATAACCCTTCTTCGCTCGGCATTAATAAAAAAGGCGGATACCTTATGGTCAGGCGAAGCTTTAATGTTTTCCCGTTCCATACTCTTAGGCGACACCTCCTATTCTTCAGACGAATTCCGGGACAAGCTTTCTGCGGGAAGTATATCCCATATCATAGCGGTTTCGGGCACGCACGTTTCTTTTGTTTCCGCTCTGTTTTTACTTTTCACTTCCTCCTTCGCAAAACGGAAACGATATTTAAATCTTTTATCAGTTCCGCTTATCGTTGCCTTCGTAATCCTGACGGGAGCATCTCCCTCATCA
>JAUNRD010000070.1:0-758 GCA_030535815.1 Clostridia bacterium | reverse complement strand
ATACGTGCGGCAATAATGATGATATTTTACTTAATTGCTAAAAGCACTCTTTCCCATTATGACGGATTTACGGTTTTGTCCATAGCCTCCTTTGCAATACTGATTACAAATCCCTTTGCTGCCTTTTCACTAAGCTTTATACTTTCTTTTTCGGCAGTTTTGGGCATACTTCTTTTCGCAAAACCGTTGTCGGATATTTTCACCCGCCTTCATATGGGCTTTCTTACAAATATTTTTGCAGTAACATTATCTGCCCAGGTTTTCACCATGATAACGTTGTGCTTTTCCTTCGGCAGATTCCCCTTTACGGCATTAACAGCAAACCTTGCGGCAGTGCCGTTGGTTCCATTTATTATGGCATCGGGCTACATTTCACTTATTATCTCGTTTATAGCACCTGCTTTTAACATAGTTGCGCTTCTCACCGAGGTTTTAATGGGAATTTGTATTGCAATCGCCGACTTTTCGGGACAGCTTCCTCTTGCCAACATATATCCCGTATTTTCAAATGTTTATATTTTCATTTCAGTTTTCGTTTTCTTTATGGCAATGCTTATCGCCGGTTTAATATATAAGGCAAGAAAAACTGCGGCTATCTTTTTGTGTCTTACAATTTTAAGTGCGGTAATAAACTACAGCCTGCCAGATATTTGCGGCGAAAAATCCTTTTATTTTGCAGATTCAGGTCACGGCGATGCCACTTTTATATTCGACAAGTCAACTGCCATTATGACAGAATGCCTTTCACCCGAAGATAA
>JAUNRD010000483.1 GCA_030535815.1 Clostridia bacterium | reverse complement strand
AAAATTTCCATATTGTTAATCCTCCTTATTGGAATTTAATTTACTGTATATATCAGGCATTATTTCTCTGGGAACAAGATCGCTTATATCTGCTTTGTAACTTGCTACCTCTTTAACAATGCTTGAACTCAAATATGAATATTTACCACGGGTCATCATAAACATGGTTTCGATGTCGGGAGCCAGCTTACGATTGATGTGAGCCATCTGAAGCTCATACTCAAAGTCTGTAACAGCTCTTAAACCTTTTACAATGACATTGGCTTTCTTTTCTCTTGCATATTCAACTAAAAGACCGTCAAATGTGTCAACAACCACATTATCCATCTCCTTCGTTACACGACGGAGAAGCTCCATACGCTCAGGGATTGTGAATAAGGGGTGCTGCTTTCCTTTATTTGCAAGAATACTTATGTAAACAAGGTCAAAAACGTTGGAAGCCCGCTTGATGATATCAAGATGTCCCAGTGTTACGGGGTCAAAGCTTCCGGGAACAACCGCGATTTTCAAGTTTCATCAACTCCCGAAAGGTATAATAGATTGCATCTTCCGTATTTTTTCTGTTTTATTGCAGTTAAAGAGGGTGGTATTACCGGGGAATGTGCCTCCTCGTATTCTGCAATGATGATTCCGCCCCTGTTGAGCTTTTCTGTTGCATGAATTAAAAACTCTTCGTAAAGACCCTTTGCATAGGGGGGATCTAAAAAAATTATATCGAATTTTTCTTCTGTTGTTTTTATATAGCTTAATGCATCTGTCAGAAGAAGTCTGGTTTTGTCCTTAAGACGTGCTTTTTCAATATTCTTTTTACATACCGAAAATGCGACCTTATTATTTTCGCACATTACGGCAAAATCTGCACCGCGACTTATAGCTTCAAGTGCAAGAGCACCGCTTCCTGAAAAAGCATCCAGAACTTTGGCTCCGGAAAGCAGAGGCATTATTGATGAGAAAAGAGCCTCCTTTACCCGGTCGGCAGTGGGGCGTGTATCAAGTCCGTCAGGGGTTTCTAAATTGAGCCCACGTAAGTTGCCTGCAATAATCCTCAAAACAACCACTCCGCATATAAGCATAATATTGTACTATATTATTATAAAACAAACATAGAAAAAAAGCAAGAGGAATTTTTCCTCTTGCCTTATTTTTTTTAAGCAGGGATTAAAAGTCTTACTCCGGCATTTAAGATATCGCCGTTTTCCATGGCATTTGCCGCCATTATTTTTTCGGCAGTGATAGAATATTTTTTCGCAATATCCCACAGTGTATCGCCGCTTTTTACAAAATATATTATTACAGAAGGCCGTTTTTTCGGTATAACATCTCCCAGTTGTATATTATCTATTACCCTGAAGGAGTCTGTATTACAGCAAAGCTTTATGTCAATTTCTGCATTGCAGCGTAAATCCAGCTTAGTCTGATTAATGAAGTTGTAATCAGCGTGTGTAATCTTTGCGTTTACAAAAATATCCGTGTTTTCGGAAGGAGCATCAATGATTTCCGTGAATGTGAATTCATGGGTAAAAGATTTTATTGATGAGTCGGAAGAAAGATAAACAACAAGGATATCAGCTGTTCCGGTAATTGAAAGCTTACCGTTATCAGCAGCTGCTTTTATATCTGATATGCGGGCTCTGACAGGATAAAGCTGATCAATGGGAGGCATATCAGAAGGAAGGGTAATGTTTTCTTTTAACGTCAGTGAAAGTCGTTCGTTTTTCAAGAGTTCGCATTTTTTGTAGGTGTTGTATGTGACCGACACTTCCATTCCCGGAATGTAGGAGTCTGTTAT
>JAUNRD010000482.1 GCA_030535815.1 Clostridia bacterium | reverse complement strand
TTAAGACTCTCTTCGTTCATATATGCAAGGGTTAAAACCTTTTTCGTTATGGCATCCACCACTATTGCGGGAATCAACCCTTTTTCGTCAAATTTAAGTTCTTTAATATCAAGCATTGTTAAGTTCGTCCTTTCTTATAATCTAACGGGAATATTTTCTTTTTTAAGCGCTTCTTTAAGAGTTTTGATTTCTACCTCACCGAAGTGGAAAATTGATGCAGCCAATCCTGCATCCACCTTGGGAAGAGTCTTAAAGAGCGTAGTGAAATCTTCAACACAGCCCGCACCGCCCGATGCAATAACGGGAACATTTACAGCCTCGCACACCGCATCAAGCATTTCAAGGTCAAAGCCTTTTTTAACTCCGTCTGTATCTATGGAATTGAGCACAACCTCGCCCGCTCCCATATCAACGCATCTTTTAATCCAGCTTATGGCTTCCATACCGGTGTTTTCACGTCCGCCCTTGGCAAACACGCGGAAAACGCCGTCAACTCTTTTTACATCGGCTGAAATTACAACGCACTGATTTCCGTAAAGCTTTGCCGCCTCTTCAATAAGTCCCGGATTTCTGATGGCTCCCGAATTTACGCTAACTTTATCGGCACCGCATTTTAACACTCTGTCAAAATCCGCCACGGTATTTATTCCGCCGCCCACCGTCAGGGGAATAAATATCTTTCTTGCAACCTCAGTAAGTATATCGGTAAAGAGTGCCCTTCCTTCGCTGGATGCGGTGATATCATAAAACACCAGCTCGTCCGCCCCCATATCACTGTAATATTTTGCCAGCTCAACGGGTGAAGAAACGTCTGAAAGTCCCGTAAAATTAACGCCCTTTACCACCCTTCCGTCCTTAACGTCCAGGCAGGGAATTATTCTTTTTGTTATCATTTTGCCACCTCAATTGCTTCCTTAAGGTCAATTGCGCCAATGTAGTACGCCTTACCTATTATAGCTCCGTAAATGTCAAGGGCCCGTAGTTTTTTCACGTCTTCAATAGAGGAAACTCCGCCGGATGCTGTAATGTTTACGGAAAACTTTTCTGAAAGCTCCTTATAAAGAGCGTGGTTTGTTCCCTGCATGGCGCCGTCTTTTGAAATGTCGGTGCAGATAAGGGTTGAAACCCCGATTTTCTCCATTTTCTCACAGAAGGAAAAGGCATCGTGACTGCTTTTTTCCGTCCATCCCGATATTGCCACAAAGCCGTCCTTTATGTCAACACCAACGGCAATTTTTTCGCCGTATTTTTCTACCGCCGCCTTTAAGAACTCCTCATCCTTTACTGCCGCAGTGCCTAAGATTACTCTGTCAATACCGATGTTTATATACTTATCCACGGTTTCCATATTTCTTATTCCGCCGCCAAGCTCGGTGAAAAGATTGGTGTTCTCTATTATACTTTTTACCGTTTCAAGATTTGGCGTTGTGCCGTCCTTTGCACCTTCCAAGTCCACAAGGTGGATGCTTGTTGCACTGCAGGACTCAAACTCCTTTGCAACAAGGAGCGGATTTTCGTTATAAACCGTCATTTCATCGTAGTTTCCCTTATAAAGGCGGACAGCCTTACCGCCGTATAAATCTATAGCAGGAAATATAAGCATTACAAGCCCTCACTTTCGCAAAACGCCTTAAGTATTTTAAGTCCCACATCGCCGCTTTTTTCCGGATGGAACTGACAGCCCGATACATTCCCCTTTTCAACCGCCGCTGTCAAAGGTGCACCGTATTCGCTCACCGCAATTACGCTGTCACACTCTGCGCCGTAATAAGAATGCACGAAGTAAACAAAGTCCCC
>JAUNRD010000481.1 GCA_030535815.1 Clostridia bacterium | reverse complement strand
AGCAGAGGCTTATAGCCTCAGTGCAAACCACCCGTTTGACGGGTGGTTATGATTAACATATTCTTATTTAACTGATAAAATATGGGTTCAGGAGTGAGACTATGGCTTTGATTACATTAAAAGGCGGCAAAAAGTACTTTGGTGAAGAATGTCTTTTTGAAAGCCTTAATTTTCATATTGACGAGGGAGAGAGGGTAGGACTTGTCGGCGTAAACGGAGCCGGTAAAACCTCTCTTTTTAAGGTGCTCACAGGTGAAATGAGTCTGGATTCCGGAAGTCTTTTCATAGCACCGACTCTTAAAATGGGGTATATGCGTCAGAATATAGAATACGATTCGGATAAAAGCATATGGGATTGTATTTAATTGTTATCGGTGCGGTTTATCTTGCGGTAGGATGCAGGAGATACACCGTACTGCTTTTTGAATTTTCGGGAAAAATATTTAACATCGTCAAAGCCAAGCTCTTCCGAAATCTGGGAAACGCTTGTTGCCGTTGTTGTAAGAAGCTCTGCCGCTTTCTGCATAAGATGGTCGGATAAGTACTGTATGGGGGAAACTCCGATAAGCTTTTTGAACTTGTGGGAAAAATGGTCTGTTTTAAGGGAGCAAAGTGCGGCATAATCCGAAACGGTTATGGAGTAAGAAGCCTTTTCTTCCATTGCGGAAAGTGCAGGGAGAATCTGCTGATAGTCACGGTGAAGGCTTGAGTCTTCATCCATACTTCGGGATAAAAGAACAAGAATATCCAAAAACAGAGAAATGGATTTTGTTTTATAGTGTTTGGGCTTGTGGTTTAATTCCTCAGCCATAGACTTTAATGAAGGAAGCAAGGAAAGAGGGGAATCTGAACGGTATATCACCATAGGCTCAAAGTTGTTTTCATCCATAAGCTCTTTTGCCATAGAGCCTGAAAAATGCAACCATATATAACTTAATTTGTGCCCCTCTTTAGAGTGAAACATCTGGGGTGTATAGGGTGGAAAAAATATAAAATCTCCCTGATGCAGAATTGTGGTTTTGCCTTCGATTTTGAAATAGAATGTGCCTGAGGTTATAACGAGCAAGAGGTAGTCTTTTCTGCCTAAAGGTCGTTTTACATACACCGGATCGGTGGATGTGTAAAAATACCCGCAGGAATTTATGTTAAGTGTGCTCGCAGGGATATTTTCCATTAACATATTAAGATAGTGCATATAAATATGTGGCATAAAATACCTTCTTTCCTTAAAGTCAGTATAGCACGAAAAAGCAGAAAAGTCCACCTTTTTGTCAAAAAAATCGGTGAAAAGAAAATAGAGGTTCTCCACGGTGAAGGAAAAACCATTGAACTTGACGTATCGCCCTTCATTGTAAACGGCGCAACATTGATTCCTCTTCGCGGTTTGCTTGAGGAAATGGGTGCTGAAATTACATGGAACGGGGAAGACCAGAGCATTTTGGTTAAATCGGAAAAAGTCAATATGGAGTTTACTCTCCAGATTGCAAATAAGCTGGTATATGTAAAGCATCCTACCTACGGAGACATACGTTATACCCTTCTTACAACTCCGGAAATCAAAGATAACCGCACCTTTATTCCTTTGCGTTTCGTATCTGAAATTTTAGGCTATGAAGTTTTCTGGGATGGAGAAAGTCAGACCATCGATATTACAAAATGATTTTAATGCAGAGGCGCCCGACGGCGCCCTCTGCTTTTTTATGGGTATTGACAGAAATCTTTTTCACTGATAAAATATAGGTTCAGGAGTGATAAAATGGCTTTGATTACATTAAAAGGCGGAAGTAAGTATTTCGGTGA
>JAUNRD010000069.1 GCA_030535815.1 Clostridia bacterium | reverse complement strand
TTTTTTCGACAGTTCACTTGCCAAAGATTAAATATATTTTTTGTTTTCTTCTGTCATAGCTGAAAGAATTTTAACTTCCGTTACGGCATAGGTCAAGTCCTTGCTTTTTTCAAGCATACCTTTCATAACCTTTGTGGCCATTGGTGCCCAGCTTCCGTTTTCAATAAAGGAAACTTTTCGCTTCTGGAAGTTTCTTTCTGTAAGATGGTCGATAAACTCTTTCATAAAGGGAAATATATCCGCATTGTAGGTGGTTGTTGCAAGTACAAGCTTTGAGTACTTGAAAGCATCCGATGTTGCAAGGGACATATCGCTTCTTGCAAGGTCTGTAAGAATAACGGTTTTCACACCCTTTTCCTTAAGCTTTTCGTATAAATATTCCGCTGCCTTTTTTGTGTTGCCGTAAACCGATGTATAAGCAATCATTACGCCGTCTTCTTCAGGGGTGTAGCTTGACCAGGTGTTGTAAAGGTTAAGGTAGTAGCCTAAATTGTCCTTAAGCACCGGGCCGTGTAGGGGGCAGATTATTTTAATATCAAGAGCAGATGCTTTTTTTAAGAGAGACTGCACCTGAGCGCCGTATTTTCCTACGATGCCGATATAATAACGCCTTGCCTCGTCTGCCCAGGCTTCGTCAGTATCGGGAGTGCCGAACTTTCCGAATCCGTCTGCAGAGAAGAGCACCTTATCAAAACTGTCATATGCCACGATAACCTCGGGCCAGTGCACCATAGGAGCTGTGAGGAAGGTTAAATTGTGACGTCCCAAGGAAAGGGTTGTTCCTTCGCCTGCTACTACCTGCTTATCTGTAAAATCAGTGCCGAAAAACTGCTTCATCATAGCAAAGGCTTTGGCAGAGGCAACGATTTTTGCATCGGGATAAAGCTCCGTAAAAGCTTTGATGTTGGAAGAGTGATCCGGCTCCATATGCAAAACGATTAAATAATCGGGCGTTCTTTCTCCGATGGCGTTCTTAAGGTTGTAAAGCCATTCTTCACAGAAGGCGGCATCCGAGGTATCAAACACAGCCACTTTTTCGTCTAAGATCACATATGAATTATAGGAAATTCCCGAGGGGATTTTGTACTGACCTTCAAAAAGATCGGTCTTTCTGTCATTGACTCCGATATATTTAATGTCATTTGTTATAAGCATTTTTTGCACCTCTCAAATTGTTTTCTATAATTGTATCACAAGAAGAAAAATTTTTCAATATTCTTATTCAAGAATTTTTCCGTCTGTAGATACGGTTACAACCTGCCAGGGGATAAATTTACCGCTTGCCATAAGTGCGTTTTTGGTGGCGTTTTCAATCCCTCCGCAGCAGGGCACTTCCATTCTGACAACGGTAACGCTTTTTATATTGTTATTTTTTATTATTGCCGTAAGCTTCTCTGAATAATCACCTTCGTCAAGCTTTGGACAGCCGATTAAGGTAATGCGTTTTTTGATAAACTCGTTGTGGAAATCGCCGTAGGCATATGCCGTACAGTCTGCGGCAATCAAAAGGTCTGCTCCGTCAAAATAGGGCGCGTTTACGGGAACCAATTTTATCTGGCATGGCCACTGACGAAGACGGCTTTGTGCTTTATGGGTGTAGAATGGCGCATCCTCTCTTTTTATAGCCTTGCTTGCAGTGCCGGGGCAGGAACAGGGGGATTTTGCCCCCGCTTTTTTGATTTTAGCCATTTTAACTGCCTCTTCGTTGTAGGCGGGGGCTTCTCTTTCCTCAAAGGTAATTGCGCCGGTGGGGCAGGAGGGAAGGCAGTCGCCAAGTCCGTCACAGTAATCCTCCCTTGTTAAAACGGCCTTTCCGTCTACAATTTCAATTGCTCCTTCGTGGCAGGCTTCGGCACAGAGGCCGCAACCTGTGCATTTATCGGTGTCTATCTTTATTATTTTTCTTATCATATTAAATATCTCCTTTTTATTATTGATTTTATGAGTAAATTATATTATAATAAACTTTGTATGTATGTTGAATTTTCAACAAAAGGAGAAAAATATGAAAAAATATTTTGATATTTTAAGAAAATGCAGTCTTTTTTCCGGAGTTGAGGATGAAAATTTAATTCCGCTTTTAGGGTGCATAGGGGCGAAGGTTGAAAGCTACGGAAAAAAATACACCGTCCTTGCGGAGGGGAGCGCTCCCAAATATATGGGAATTGTTCTTTCGGGAAGCGTGCAGGTTATAAATGTGGATTACTACGGAAACAGAACTATTTTGTCGGGGGCAGAGCCTTCGGAGCTTTTCGGCGAGGCATTTGCCTGCGCCGAAATAAAAAGTCTTCCCGTATCCGTAATCGCAAACGAGGATTCTGAAATTATGCTCATATCTGCAGAGAGGATTCTTCATTCCTGCCACAATGCCTGCGCCTTTCACCAAAAGATGATTTTCAACCTTATGAAAAATCTTGCGGATAAAAATATAATGTTTCATAAAAAGGTTGAAATCACATCAAAGCGCACCACAAGGGAAAAGCTTATGACGTACCTTATGTTAGAAGCAAAAAAGCAGGGAAAAAACGAATTTCTGATACCCTTTGACCGCCAGGAGCTGTCTGATTATCTTGAGGTGGAAAGAAGCGGTTTATCTGCCGAAATAAGTAAGCTGAGAAACGAAGGAATAATCGAGTGCAGAAAAAATCTGTTCAAGTTATTATGAAAAATGAGCGATGGATTAAAATCCATCGCTCATTTTTTACCAGCCCATAAATTCTTCGATTACGGGATAAAGCTCTTCTGCTATTTCTAAGTGTCTTTCATACATAGGATGTCTGGGATAGGGGATTTTCGATTCAAAGATCATAATGCCGGAATTGTCATGGTCTTTGCCGTATTCTTCTATCGCTGCATTTATCGTTTCGGTAAACTTGGGACGGCTTGAATTACCCATAACGATGATAGATACACCGGGGTGAGCTTCGCGGAAGGTCTTGAACATATTCACATATGCAGCCTTAATGTCATCATATGTAAGACCGTCACGCTCAATTTTGCCCACAACATCGTTTATCCAGTTAAACTGAACGATTAAATCAGGCTCGTATTTGGCGTGGTTCCATTCACCGTATTTGGGATTTACCTGAGATACCTTGTTGTAAATGGGATCGCTTAATGATGTAAAACAATTGTATGCAGAAAGACCGCTTCTTGCGAAAACTTCAAGCTCCGCATCAAAGTGACGGGCAACGTGAGATATGTAAGAGTTGTTGGCGTTCTCATACTTGCTTCCGTGTCCCTTGTCCACATTGTCGGGGTAGTTTACGTTGTTGGAAGCACAGGTGATGGAGTCTCCGAACACCTGGATTTTACGGTTTTTAGCAGGAGCGGGAGACAAAAGCTCACCGTTTTCGATATCCACGGAAATCCACTGAATCTGGTTGTAGCTTTCTTCGTTGTCCTTTAAGATTTTAACTGTGTGAATACCGTCTGTGAGACCCTCTGCGATTACAAATTCGTTTTCGCCCTTGGGAAGTTCGATTTTTACTTTGTCGTCTTCTTCATAGTGAGTATAAACGGTCTTGTCTCCGTCAACGAAGGTGTGAACATAGGCTGTCTGGTTACCTGTTACATTAACCTTTATTTTTGCACCGGTACCCTTAAAGCGAAGCTCGATTCCGGACACGGAAAATGCGGATGTAAGATATCCGTCCTTTTCATAATATCTTCCGATGAAGCGTGCTGTATTTCCGTCTATCATATATCCGTTATCCTCCGTCATATTTGCATAAAGCATTTTTTCGATTGTTACTGTTTTTGTAGCATCGTCCCATTCCACCCTGGATTCGAGTGCTTCTGCAAGAGCGCGTACGGGAACGAAGGTTCTTCCGTCAATAATCATGGGAGGAACATCTGCTTCTATTTCCATATCAGCCTCGGTGCCTTCTGCAACATCTGTTGCAAGGTAAAACTTAACCACCGGGCTTCCTATTGTCATCATAACCGTATAGTCGTAACCTACGCCTGTTGCGGTCTGTGTTTCACCGTTCCAGGAAACAGCCATTCCCAGGGCTTCGAAAATCGCTCTTACGGGAAGCATGGTACGTCCGTCAACAATTGTGGCAGGAACGTCGGATTCCACCTTGCCACCGTTTACAATAACGGTAATTTCCTGATTTTCCGAAAAAGCAGTAACAGTGCAAATCAAAATCAGGGCAAGGAGCAGTGCAATTAGTTTTTTCATATAATCAATCCCTTCTTTTTGTTGTTATAATTATATAATGGCATAGTCTTTGATGTCAAGAATGAAATGTTGAAGTGTAATGTTGAAATGCTGTAGCATAAATATTTTTTGACATTTTTTATTTTATGTGTTATAATAAAGGTAGGAAACAGCTACATGGCTTAATATGGAGGCGTTTATTATGTATAAAATAGGCGACAAAGTACTTTATCCGATGCATGGAGCCGGCGTTATAGAAGGGATTGAAGAGAGAGACATTGTTGGCGAAAAGCACAATTATTACACTATGCGTGTGCCCGTTGGCGATATGAAGGTTTTAATCCCGTGCGAGGGAACGGAAAACACCGGTCTTCGCAGTATTATTGATGAAAAAACTGCGGATAAGGTTATTCTCTCCATGGAAAAAGAAGAGGACGAGGAGCTTGTCAGCTGGAATAAACGTTACAGAGATAATCTTTTGAGAATAAAGTCCGGAAATATTTTCGAAGTTGCCGCCGTTGTGAGGAGCCTTATGGTACGGGACCGCGAAAAAGGTCTTTCCACGGGAGAGCGTAAAATGATGATGGATGCGCGCCATATTCTGATAAGCGAGCTTGTTCTTGCTAAAAATATGGATAAGGAAGAAATTACCGAAATAATTGAAAAAAAGGTTTTCGGAAATACATAAGAGGATTTGTATGTATAAAGGACATGTTGTTACTGCCGTAATACTTGCGGCAGGTTGCGGAAAAAGAATGAATGCAGGAAAAAACAAGCTTTTGCTCGAAATTTCTCATCAGAGTATTTTGTCGTATACGATAAAGTGCTTTGACAAGGCTGCTTTGGTGGACGAACTTGTTTTAGTTTCTGCTCCTTGTGAAGAAGAATTGGTAAGAAATATTGCCGCATCAGTTGCGGCCAAGCCTTTCAAGGTCGTTATCGGAGGGGCAGAGAGAAGCGACTCTTCGTATAACGGAGTTTTGGCATCTAAAGACGGCATTGTTTTAATTCACGACGGTGCAAGAGCGTTTTGCGAGGAAAGAATAATAAACGAATGTGTTGAAGCTGCTGAAAAATATGGTGCGGCAGCACCGGGAATTGCTGCTACAGATACGGTAAAGCTGGTTAAAAACGGATTTATTAAAGGCACAATTTCCCGTGACAGCCTTACAAGAATTCAGACACCGCAGACATTTATAAGAAGCGAGATATTAAATGCTCACGAAAATGCGAAAAAAGACGGGATTAAAGTTACGGATGACTGTATGCTTATGGAAAACTGCGGCAAGGATATTTTCCTTGTTGAAGGAAGCCCGTATAATATTAAAATTACGGTTAAGGAAGATCTTATACTTTCAGAGCGTATTGTAAAGGAGATGGGCTTATGAGAGTAGGGTTAGGATATGACAGCCACAGAATGGTTGAAGAAAGAAAACTGATTTTAGGCGGCGTTGAAATTCCTTTTGAAAAAGGGCTTTACGGCCACAGCGATGCGGATGTACTTGTCCACGCCATAATAGATGCCATCTTCGGAGCGGAAGCAAAAGGGGACATAGGACGTCATTTTCCCGATAATGACCCGGCTTATAAGGATATAAATTCTATGGTGCTCCTTGAAAAGGCTGTGTCTGAGATGGAGGGTAAAATTGTAAATATCGATTGTACTCTTTTGATTCAGAGGCCTAAAATGGCACCCCATATAGATAAGATTCGTGAAAGCCTTGCAAAAGGACTTAAGACGGATATTAAAAACGTCAGCGTAAAGGCAAAAACGGAAGAGGGGATGGAAGCCGTGGGCAGAGGTGAGATGGTCAAAGCCTATGCGGTTGTTCTGATAGATTAAGCTTGACTTTTAACTATTCTTAGGCTATAATTAAAAAGCTTGATTTTGCATTAATGAGTAAAAAACTGTTCCCATCGAGGGATTTTTTTATCGCATTTTGCATTTAATAACGCGGATGTGGTGGAATTGGCAGACACGCCAGATTTAGGTTCTGGTGCCCTCAGCGTGCAGGTTCAAGTCCTGTCATCCGCACCAGAAAAAATGACAAGTTTCGACTTGTCATTTTTTCAGTTATATTTGCCTATGGCAAGTGATATTGCTATGCAGTTATATTCGGCAAATGCCGAGTGATATTGTGCTTCGCACAGTTTATGGGCAAATATAATATCACTGAAACCATAGGTTTCAATATCACTTTTGATTTATCAATGATATCACTCCATCGAAGATGGAATAAAACTAAAAACTGACACGTTATGAACACCCGCACCAAACAGTAGAAATCCGAACCTTGTACCAATCGGTAGTGGGTTCGGATTTTTATTATATCTTGACTATCCTAATTTTAATAGTAAACTTGAAAAACAATAATATCGAAATCTCAGGGGGTAAAACTTTAACCGGTTTTATCTCTTTTTTTATATATTTTTATCTGCACATTCGTCAAAACAATCTCCTTCTGACAAAATGCAGACATCAAAACAAAGGAAGTACTTCACAATGAAGGAAAAGATTATAAAACAGGCAAAATAACTTATTCTGAAGCTGAATTCAACGCCCGAAATATGATTTATCAATCAGTAAAACCTGACTTCATTCCTGATGTTGAATATATGAAAGATCCTCTTTCAAGAGATATTCCATCGGTTGATAACAGCTTATTTATACTTGCAAGAAAATTAATTCTATCATAAAAAAACAGCAACTGCTTATTTTTTGAGCAGTTGCTGTTACTATTATTACAACCCTACATCTTCGCCGTTTTCTTCAAACTCAAATGTCTGTCCTTTTGTGCCGTAGAGAATTTCATCACCGTCAATGTGTGTAAGGCTCAGACCTTCTGTTGTCATTTCCCATTCAAATGATGGGTTGCAGTCGTAAGGTTCGGCTACGACCGGATTTTCAACACTTTCAGGCGGACCACCAACAAGCTCTAATTTGAGGATGTCGTTTTCATCAAGTGTCCATGTTCCTTCAAACTTTTCAAGAATTTCGCTGTTCCCAAGTCCGTAAGCATAGGACGCATAGCCGTCAGCTTTGAGATAAAGGATAAGAACTCTTTCCTCGTCGTTACCGTCATTTTTAAATCCAACCCAACTACCGCAGAACACCGCATCGGGGACTCTGTCATAGGCAGAAAACTCAGCCATAAAATCATACGGTGTAAAGTCATAGACTTTGGTTTCGCTGTTTTCAAGTCTTCCGTCCATACCTGACTGAACAGGTGTGTAACAAACCTTTTCAGAACCCTTTTTTGCAATGACATAAAGGTTAGGAATTGTGTCGCTGATATTACCTCTTACAAGAATTGGTTCGTTTGCTTCAATAAGCTCTTCGCCGTCATAAGGCATATACTCATCATCAAATTCGCACTTGCAAACAGAAATAGTTACGCTATCATCCGCAGGTACAACCAAATACATTCTGTATCCTTCGTTTTCAGCGTATTTTTCTATACCTTTAATGAATGGTAAATCCTTAGTATAATCAAGCCCTGCGAGGTCTTTGCAAGCCGTTTCCGTATCGCCTTCAATCCAACCGAGATATGCAACACCGATAAGCTTGCCATCGGCTTTAATCCTATCTTTCAATTCTGTAAGTTCCCTCGCTTCTGTTTGAACTTCAGGCTTATTGGTTTCACCGCCCGGAACGGGTTTTTCCCTGCAGCCTGCCAATCATGATACAAGCACAAAGGCAAGAAGGAATAAAATAAATTTTTTCATTTTCTCTCCTTTTTTCCCTGTTTAAATTTATA
>JAUNRD010000480.1 GCA_030535815.1 Clostridia bacterium | reverse complement strand
CGTCCTTATCAAGCACCTCACCGCAGTCAAAGATAAGCTTTTCGCCTTCCTTTGCCATAACGGAAAATTCCACATAACCTGTCATATTCTGACCGAAATCAAGAACCTTTTCTCCGTTGGGAGTTTTAATTAATGTAGGCTTGATTCTTTCGTGTTCTGTTATTTTTTCGCCTTCCTGTGGAATTAAAATCTTTTTGCTCCATTTGGTAAACTTTGCAGGAACGCCCTTTTTATCTGTAAAACGGGCATCAATTGTCTCGCCGTGGTAGATGTCGGTATACATAATGGCACTCTGCTTTGTCATCCAGCTTTCGTCTGTCTCGATTTTTTCCTCTGTTCCGTCTTCATATGTAATATCAATATCACCGATTATGGCGATGGGAGGAGTAACCTGATAGCCTTCTGCAATTCTTGCAATGGAACCGCTCATCCAGCCGGGGCCGACTTCAACCTCAACAAGGCTCTTTTTACGAAGCTGTGTTGTAATATCGTATGTCTGGTACTGAAGTCTCTTTTCATACTGTGACCAGCCGGGTGCTAAAATAAAGTCTCCTACTCTCTCCCCGTCAATTCTCGCCTCGTATACACCGAGTGCAGTAAGTGTAAATGTTGCCTTTTTTACTTTTTTAGCAAGGTCAAGCTTTTTATAAAATATAACTGCGCCGCCTTCTTTATATTCTGCCGCGTGGGTTATCCAGTTTGCTTTTATCATAACTGTCTCCTCCTTTAATAAGTTAACTTGATTATACTCTTTTATTTACCTCTTGTCAATCAAAAGGCTTTGTGTTAGAATAAATTTAATATATAATAAAGGAAGTTTTTCTATGACTGAATTTTATTTGCTGAAAAACAATACCAACGGTCAGATGATGGGACTTTTGTTCCGAGACGATGACAACATAATGATTTTTGACGGAGGCACCACAGGAGATTCCGTGGGAATTTTATCCCTGCTTGAAGGCTTTGGATTATCCCACGTTGATGCCTGGTTTTTCACCCATCCCCACCCCGACCACACCTTTGCATTCCGTGACATTTTCCTGAATCATAAAGAAATTTCCGTAGGCAAGGTTTTAAGGAATTTTCCTTCTCCCGAATTTATAAAAGAGCACACCAAAAGAGGCGAATATGAGTATAATGCCCTTGTCGAATTCAATAACCTCGGCGACAAAAGTTTTACTTCCTTTAATGAAGGCGATATTTTTCACATAGGAAAGTTTAAGATTGAAGTGATGCGCACTTTCAATCCGGAAATTACAAACGATGTGGCAAATAATTCTTCTTCAATTTTCAAGGTAACGGGAGAAAGCAAAACTGTTCTTATTTTAGGAGACTTAGGCGTTGAGGCAGGTCACGAAGTTATGGAAATGTACTCAGCGTCCGACCTTGAAGCTGATTTTACGCAGATGGCACACCACGGACAAAATGGTGTCGACAAATCCTTCTACGAAAAATTCATTCCTAAGGCGTGTTTATGGGCATCCCCTCTCTGGCTCTGGGACAATGATACCGGAGAAGGTTTTGACAGTAGCATCTACAATACAGTAAGAACACGAGAATGGATGGCAGAACTGGGTGTAACAGAGCATTATGTCGAAAAAGACGGCCCTATAAAAATAGAGATATAATCCCAATTCCTGCTGTTCTCCTAAGGGATAACCTCTAAAAAACATTTCGTTCTGCAGACGTGCCAAAATTTTTTGCAATAAAAAACCGCTTGCCAAAAGGCAAGCGGTTTTAATTTAATTATTCAGCAGAATAAGGAATGAGTGCGATGTGTCTTGCTCTCTTTATTGCAACT
>JAUNRD010000068.1:338-7959 GCA_030535815.1 Clostridia bacterium | reverse complement strand
GGTGTTACTTCAGGAACAACCTCAGGTGTTGTTTCGGGAGTAGCCGGAGTTGTTTCTTCAGGCTTTATGAGAGCGGTGTTACGATACTGTGCTGAGCGGAAATCCTGCTCTGATATGTATCCGGATGTGGTTCCCTTGCGGCCGTAAACTGTGACAAAAAGGCTTCCGCCTTCGGTTTTTTCTATTTTAAGATTAAGGGTGGCCTTGTCGGAGGGATTAACGGCATTGAAGGAACCATCCTCATTTTTTTCGGTTACCACAACAAAGTGACGGTTTCCGGTGCGATTGGGATTGGTTGCTGCAGTAAAGTAAATTATTACAGGACTGTAGGAACCGTCGCCGTTCGCATATCTTTCAAATGAGCCGAAAAAGTCATATGTTTCGCCACCGGAGGCACCGGGGACGTCATTAAGCACAGTTGAAAAAGGCTTTCCCCAGGTATAGCCCCTGGAAATCCAGTATTCGCCCAGCTCTAAAGGCGTTTTGGCAACACCGATTGCGGATAATGCCATAGAAACCGAAGCCGTTCCGCACTCGTTGTGCGCCCATGGAGAAAATCTTCCCCAGTAATCCTGATAATAAACATCGCTTGAGCGTATCTGTGACACATAACGTATGGTGCCGGGAGTAACGGTTTCAGAATAGCTGTAATTCACGGACACATTGGCATTGATGCCGATTGAAAGTATTAAAATTATTGCGCTGACCAGGCATAAAAGCCGTTTTTTCATTGTCTCAAATCCTTTCACTGATCATAGTTGCAGAAAATCATACATTTTTGACAAAATACCGATTTTATTATAACATTTTGTCAAAAATCTGTCAACCATAAATTGGTTAAGGTCTCCAATTAAATTTCCATCACTCATTGACTTTAAAAAAATTTATGATATAATAAGGGAAGGTGGCGCAGTATTCTAGTCAGTACATGCTGTTCTGAAGGCGGTCGTAAAAAGCCGCTTAAGGGCACATCGATGAAGTTCCTGGTGCTTGCTTCCGATGCCGGTCGGGGGTGTGTGCTGGGAGTTAAGGTCTGAGGGCGGACCGCAATGGCATGCGGCGCATGACCCTCTTTCCGTGGAGACTTTACTTTGTGGTTAATGCGGACACAATTTAGCTACGGGTAAGGATTAAACCTGCCATGCAGTGCTTTTCTGTGCTGTGGGTAGCGTAGCCTGCCTTGAGTGGGTATGTAGGATAGCGGACAGACAACACTCTCTTGGCCGAGAGAGTGAGGTTATAGCTTCTTGAAAGCATATCTGCAAAAGAGGATAGGAATAGTTTTGTGCTGTGAAGGAAAACTTCTAGACTGTACCTTTTGTGGTGCAAGAGGGATTGTAGTGCGGACTTAGTGGCAATTCGGTAATGTCTAAGGCGACTTGACAAGGGCTGATTTAAAGGGAAACCGCTCCCATCGGCGACGGGGGAGGATCAGGGCGGGAAATCCGACCGAACCTATGCCGCAAAATTTACTTCTTGCATTGCCACCACAATTTTTTTAACCAAGGGGAGTCGAACCCCATAAGGATTAAAACATAAATTCTACGTACATCTGCAGAAAACTCTGCAGATATACGCCGGTATTATTTTGGAGTGTGATTTTTTTGGATACTGTCCGAAGTAGTAAGCCTGACCCTCAGGAAAAGGCTGCTAAGCAGAAAAGGAAATACTTAAAATGGGCCTTTATGAGTACGGGCATTACATTTTCGCTTTCAGTACTTATCAATATAGTTTCGGAGATTGCCATAAAGGGCTCTCCGGCAGGAATTGCACTTTGCGTTTTGCTTGCAATCATTTTAATAGGTGTTCTTTTTGATATTGTCGGAACTGCGGTTACCGCGGCGGAGGAAGCCCCCTTTCATTCCATGGCATCCCGTAAGGTAAAGGGTGCGGCAAAGGGAATAACTCTTCTTCGTAATGCGGAGCGTGTTTCCAATATCTGTAACGATGTTATCGGAGATATCTGCGGTATTGTTTCAGGATCCACCACCGCTGTTATCGTGGGAATGCTTTTTCTGAAAGGGACAGATTCTGCCTTCTGGGGCGGAATTATCGTAACGGCTTGCGTTGCATCCTTAACAGTAGGCGGAAAAGCCTTCGGTAAAGGTATTGCCATTTCAAAAAGCAACGATATTGTGTTCATGGTTGCCAAAGCACTTTCTGTTTTTGAGAAGGATGCGAAGACTAATGGAAAAAAGAAAAATTCTAAATGAAAATTTAACACACGCTGATTTAAAAGACCTTGATTTTGAAGGGCTTACTATGCTTTCTTCCGAAATCAGGGACTTTTTGATTGGCGGCGTTTCGAAAACAGGAGGACATCTTGCATCAAACCTGGGCGTGGTTGAGCTTACGGTTATGCTGCACAGATGTTTTGATTTTAAAAAGGATGACAGAATTATTTTCGATGTGGGCCATCAGTGCTATGTTCATAAAATACTGACCGGCAGAATGTCCGGATTTGAATCCTTGAGAAAAACAGGCGGAATGTCGGGCTTTCCGAGACGTGAGGAAAGTGAGACCGACCTTTTTGATACAGGTCACTCCGGCACAAGCCTTTCCCTGGCGGACGGAATTGCCACGGCAAAAATGCTTAAGGGCGAAGAAGGAACAAGTGTTGCTTTAATAGGCGACGGGGCTTTTACCGGCGGATTGTGCTATGAAGCGCTTAACAATATCGGAAACACCAAGAAAAATATTCTTATCATATTGAACGACAACGGTATGTCCATATCGAAAAATGTGGGGGCCATGTCAAATCTTCTTACAAAGGTAAGAGCCAGCAGGGGCTATAACAAGGCGAAGGCTGAGGTCAAGGATGTTCTGGGCCTTTTCAAGGGTGTCGGCTCGGCGATGGAGAGGGGACTCCGTCACATAAAGAACGGTCTTAAAGGCGCTATGGTTCCCTCTGTTTTTGCAGAAAGTCTGGGGATAACATATCTTGGTCCGGTTGACGGACATGATTTCAAACAGCTTGAATATTATATAAACAGTGCAAAAAATATCGAAGGACCTGTTATGCTGCACGTTAAAACCGTGAAAGGGAAGGGCTATTCCCATGCAGAGGGTGAGCCTTCTAAATTTCACGGCGTGTCCCATTTTGAAGTTGATAACGGAACTACTCACAGCATAAAAGCGGATTTTTCTGGTTCATTCGGAATGGACTTATGTCTTCTTGCCTCGAAAAATGAGCGTATTGTTACGGTTTGCCCGGCTATGACAAAAGGATGCGGTCTTTCGGGCTTTGCCGAATGTTACCCGGAAAGGTTTTTCGACTGCGGAATTGCCGAGGAGCACGCAGTTACATTTGCAGCAGGTCTTGCCCGTGGCGGATTTATTCCTGTGGTTGCCACCTATTCCACATTTATGCAAAGGGCATATGATGAAATCTGGCATGATGTTGCCATGAATAATCTTCATGTGGTTTTCTGCCTTGACAGGGCAGGTCTTCCCGGAACAGACGGAAAAACCCACCAGGGAATATACGATTTATCCTATATGGGGAATATTCCGGGGCTGGCAGTTTTATCTCCGTCCTCATTTTCGGAGCTTTCAAAAATGCTTTCCTATGCCGTAGAAGAGCATGAAGGTCCCATTGCCATCCGATATCCGAAAGGGAAGGACAGAGAGTGCGGATTTTCAGATTTTACCTTTGGCAAGGCTATGCTTTGCAAGGAGGGAACCGATATAACGGTTGTCTCCGAAGGTATTATGCTTAAGGATGTGCTTATCGCAGCCGCGGAGGCTGAAAAAGAAGGAGTAAGCGTGGAGGTTATAAAGCTTTCCACGGTATCCCCGATTGATTTTGAGACAATTAAAAAATCGACAGCAAAAACAGGAAAGCTCATTACGGTGGAAGCAAATACGGAACGTGGCGGCATGGGGGAGGCGATATTTTCATCCGTAAGGGCAAAGGGAAGGATAAAAGCGTTTCCTGATATTTTTATAGAGCATGGAGAAACCGATGATTTGCTTAAGATGTACGAAATGGATAAAGAAGGCATAAAAAAAGCCATCATTGAAGAAGCAGGTGGAAGTAATGAGGCTTGACTTATTCATGGTGCAGTCCTCCCTTGCAAGAAGCAGAGAGCAGGCTAAGGAATTAATCGCAAACGGCAAAGTGGAGGTTGACGGAAAAATTTGCGAAAAGCCGAGCTTTGCCGTTGAAAATCATAAAGTAACGGTAAAGGAACAGGAAAATTTTGTGGGACGCGGAGCTAAAAAGCTTTTTAAGGCGTTCAGTGTTTTTTCTCTTGATGTAAAAGGTAAAATATGCATAGATGCAGGAGCATCAACGGGCGGATTTACGGAAATGATGTTAAGAGAAGGAGCAGCGAAGGTTTATGCCGTGGACGTGGGGCAGGATCAGCTGGCGGAAAGCCTTAAAGCGGACGAAAGAGTTATAAATCTTGAGAAAACCGACATAAGAAAACTTGAGCTTTCGGAAAAAGCTGCTTTTTTCACGGCGGATGTGTCCTTTATTTCTCTTACACAGATTTTTTACCACCTTTATCGTCTTTCAACGGAGGATGCAGAAGGCGTATGTCTTGTTAAACCGCAGTTTGAGGCAGGTCGCGAGTTTGTAGGCAAAAAAGGCGTTGTCAAAGATAAAAAGGCGCATATAAGAGTGCTTTCCGACATAACGGAATTTGCAAAAGGAGTGGGCTTTTTTGTAAAGGGGCTCACAACATCACCCATAACGGGACAAAACGGAAATATTGAATATCTTTTGTACTTGGGAAAAGGCGGAAGCGACGGTGAGTATTCGGTGGAAAAAACTGTTGCGGATGCTTTCGGAGGTAATTTATGAATATAGAAAAAACTATTGAAAATTTAAGAAAAAACAATATGGCGGCATACTTCGCAGAGACTAAGGAAGAAGCTCTCGATATAATAAAAGGACTTATGAATAAAGGCGAAACCGTTTCCGTGGGTGGCTCTGTTACGCTTAATGAGGCAGGCGTTTTAGATTTGCTCAGATGCGGAGATTATGAATTTCTTGACAGATATAAAGAAGGACTTACCAGAGAAGAGGTAACTGAAATTTTCAGAAAAAGCTTTTTTGCCGACACTTATCTTGTAAGCAGTAATGCCATCACCGAAGAGGGTGAGCTTTACAATGTGGACGGAAATGCAAACCGTGTAGCCGCAATGCTTTTCGGGCCGAAATCCGTAATAGTTCTTGCGGGCAAAAATAAGATTGTTGAAAACTTAAAGGCGGCGGAAAAAAGAGTTAAAACCGTTGCCGCACCGAAAAACGTAAAGAGACTTTCCATGAAAACCTATTGCAGCGAAAAGGGTTATTGCATGGGACTTGAAGATGAAAAAATGTGTGCCGGATGCGGTAGCGATGACAGAATCTGTGCAAGCTATACGGTTATGGCGCGCCAGAGAATAAAAGACAGAGTTAAGGTAATCATAGTAAATGAGGAACTGGGGTATTAATCCCTGAAGGAGGGTTACATATGGATAAAAAGAAAATTCTGGTAGTTGATGACGAAGCGGCAATCGGCGATATCTTAAAAATCAACTTAGAGAGGGAAGGCTATGCCGTTGCTGTTGCGATGGACGGAGAAGAGGGTGCGCGTCTTGCGCTTTCCTTAAATCCCGACCTTGTGCTGCTTGACGTTATGCTTCCTAAAATGGACGGGTTTGAGGTTTGTAAGAAAATCCGTCGTGAAAGTGAAGTGCCGATAGTTATGCTCACCGCAAGAACCGAGGAAATTGATAAAATTTTAGGTCTTGAGCTGGGAGCAGACGACTATGTTACAAAGCCCTTCTCGGTACGTGAGCTTATGGCGAGAGTGAAGGCTAACTTAAGACGTACTGTGGCAAAGGAGAGTGTTCCTGACACCGAAGAGAACACCATAAAAATCGGAGATATAACCATAAACACGGCAAGCTACGAATTGAGAAAAGGCGGCAAGGTTATCGAGCTTACCTTAAGGGAATTTGAGCTTGTAACGTATCTTGCGGAATCTCCGAACCGTATTTTTTCAAGAGAAATACTTCTTGAAAAGGTGTGGGGCTATGAGTATTACGGCGATATGAGAACGGTAGATGTTACTGTAAGACGTCTCCGCGAAAAAATTGAGGACGATCCCGGAGAACCTCGCTATATAATGACCCGCCGCGGAGTGGGATATTATTTCGCAAAGGAATAAGAGTTATGTTCAAGAGTATACAGTGGAAGATACTCACCATGTTTATTCTCCTTACTATCATAGTAATGACATTTGTTGCCGTATTTTCGGCGCGTGGCGTAAAAAGATATTATCATGAGCAGTTTACTGTTGATATGAGGGAGAGTACTTTTACGGAGAGTATGACAAACCAGCTTAATTCAGCGGCGGAAAGCTCTTTTGCCGAGCTTTGCGACCTTCTGGGGAAATATTCGGTAAGAATAGGCGTCGACTCTTACAGAGAACTTTATGTCCTTTCGGGCTATGATGCCAGCTGTTTATACTCCATTTCGGGAAGAGACCTTGATTCCGATTATGAGATAACCGGGAATGTCCTTGCGGCATTGAACGGCGAAGTGGGCGGAAATGTAAATGAACACGGAGATATAATGGATTATGCCGTACCCCTTAAAAACAAGGGTGAGGTAAATTATATTATTTATGTAACGGATACCAAGGTGGAAATGTATGAGGTCATGAAGAGTATTCTGAACAATATTTTTCTGGCGCTTCTTATCGGAATTCTGATTTCTGTATTTTTGGGATTTGTGCTCTCAATTACGCTGATAAGACCGCTTAAAAGACTTCAGAGTTCAGCCTCTCAGTTGGCAGAAGGAAACTTTACCGGCAGAATAAAAGTAAATAACGATGACGAAATCGGTCGTCTTACCAAGGACTTTAACTATATGTCCGAGGCTTTAGAGACCAGTATGATACGTCTTGAAGCCGAGAAAAACAAGGTGGAAACCGTGTTTTTATATATGACAGACGGTGTTATGGCGTTTAATTCGGAAGGGAACCTTATCCACATGAATCCGGCGTCGGAAAAGCTTCTTGATATCAGGGAGGAAGATATAAAGGACTTTGATTCTTTCTTTGAATCATTGGGTACGGACATAAATATGGGGCAGTTTCTTTATCTTGCAACAGAGCCCTTTGAGCGAAGTATTGATGTTGGCGAAAAGCACTTAAGAGTTTATCTTGCGCCCCTCCAGAAAAACGGTAAGGTTGACGGTGTTGTGGCAGTGTTCCACGACTATACCCGTCAGCGGAAGTTAGACGATGCGCGACGCGAATTTGTTGCCAATGTTTCCCACGAGCTGAGGACGCCCATAACCGTGGTGAAAAGCTACACCGAAACCCTTATGGATATGGGTTTCGGAGATGAAACCACATCTCATATGCTTGGCGTAATAAATGACGAAACTGACAGAATGACAAGGCTTATAAGAGATCTGCTTGCTCTGTCAAAGCTTGACAACAACAAGGAAATGCAGAAATTGCCCGTCAATCTGCCGGAGCTTGTTACATCTGTGTGTGACAGGCTTGCAATTGAAGCAACGGAGCACAGACAGAAGATAGAACGGGATATAGATGAAAGCGTCGGAAATATTTTAGTAGATAAATCTGTTTTAACTTGTTCATTATAGATGCTTAAA
>JAUNRD010000068.1:0-328 GCA_030535815.1 Clostridia bacterium | reverse complement strand
AAGACAGAATAGAGCAGGTGCTTGTAAATATCGTGGGCAATGCCATTAAGTACACCAAGGACGGAGGAACCATTGAGGTGGGCTTGAGGCGCGATGAGGAAAATGCCTACATAAGAGTTAAGGATAACGGCATAGGTATTCCGAAAGAAGATCAGGAACGAATATTTGAAAGATTTTACCGCGTTGATAAAGCGAGAAGCCGTGCCATGGGCGGAACGGGACTTGGTCTTGCCATAGCTAAAGAAATTGTTGATGCGCATGGCGGAAAAATAAGCCTTGAAAGCTATGAAGGCAGAGGTACGACGGTAATAATTTCCATACCTTTCCT